>JAEUTT010000083.1 GCA_016787165.1 Bacteroidia bacterium
ATCAACCAAAATTTCAAATTAGATAATGAAGGAAACATTGCTTTAACATTTAGTCTTCTAAATGAAAAAACTAAAATTACAACCCAAACCTTCACCGCAGAAATTCCATTCAAATCTTCAGATATGAAAAACATTAAAGAAGTCTCAGAGATGGCTTCCTCTAATACGGGTGGTGTTGATCAAAAAGCTCACGGGAATCTTTATGCTTCTCTGCAAGATTATATAGATAACAAACCAATTAAAGGCGTAAGAGTTAAAAATGGAAGCTTTAGCTGGTCTATGTTAAAAGGTACCGACTATAAACTTATTGATGATGACGGCAATATTAAAAAAGAAGATGCAAAAAATTTTCCTGCTGAATTATTCACCTATAAAAGGGATAATTTCTCAGAACCAATGCTAATGAGACTGATTGATGGCAAACCTTATATTATTTTATCCGCAGGAAAATTAAATTATTATTCTTTGTACGAAGACCAAGTCCAACGATTTTATGCCGAAGGGTGGAATGGTAAATTAAAAAAATTCAAAGAAAGTGAATTTGAAAAATATTTAGCAAAATACAGCTTGTTGGAAAATTATAAAAAAGATAAACCCAAAAGAGAATTCAAGGATGATGTAAATGGATATTTTAATAAAATTGTATTCTGGCAAATAAAATATTTCAATCTTTTAAATTCAAAAATGTAAATTCAAAAAAAAGAAAAGCGAAATTTTAATTTCGCTTTTTTTATATCCAAGAACAACATTATAATATAAAATTAAAAAGGTTTTCCGTGTGTTGATTTAACAACTTTGGATTTCAAAAACGAGCTACGATTTAAAAAGGCAATAACAAGGTTGCTCAATCGAATATTTTTTAATAATTTTTGTAATAATTTTGAAAAGTCAATTCGCGTTTTAAATTCTTTTTTCCAAAAGGTAGCGTATTTGCTTTCGAGTTCTTCTCTTGAAATTTTTTTCTCAAAATAATTCAATAGAAGTGCATTTAACACAAAGGAACTTTTCATTGCTATACTCATGCCATTTCCGCTCAAGGGTGCTATGTTTCCTGCGCTATCGCCTAGCATAAGAATGTTGTTTTCAACTGAATTTTTAGTTCCAATGGTGATGTTAGATATAGCAATAGGCTCTTTAAAAATAAAAGTAGCAGAAGTAAAAATGGATTTTAAAAATGGATTTTGCATTAAAATTTCTTCTTCCATTTTTTGTATGTTGCCATTGAATTTTTTTAAATTTTCAGAGTCGGTTAGATAGCATAAGCAACAAACATTGTTTTCTATTTTAGAAATTCCGCAATACCCATTTTTAAAGTTATGTAGTTCAATTAAATTGTTTTGCAAATCATATTGTACATGGTGTTTTACACCAACATAATTTTTGGTATTCTTTTTTTCTTTTGTAAAGTTGCGCTTGAGTTTAATATCTAAATTGCTTTTTTTTCCCCATGAGCCAACACATATTGCGGATGAATATTCTCCTTTTGTAGTTTCAATTGTGAATGAGTTATTGTTGAACGCAACATTATTTACTCTGCACTCATCAAGCAGAACAACACCCTTTTTGTTTGCTATTTCGGCAAGTTTGGAGTCAAGTAAAAAACGACTTATTCCAAAACCGCCTAAATCTAATTGTTGTGTTAATAGTTTTCCTGAAGGAGATGAAACGTGTAATTGATTTATTTTTGGAAGATTTAATTCATCTAAATTTAACCCTAAGCGTTGTATAAAATTCCAGGATTCCATTGAAACATATTCGCCACAAACCTTATGAAAGGGGTATTTGTTTTTTTCAAACAAAACACAAGAAATGCCATTATCAGCGAGTTGAATAGCAAGTGTTAAACCTGCTATTCCTCCGCCAATAATGGCAACTTGATAAGGAATATGTTCATTTGTTTTGATGAACTTTAATTTAATTATTTTCTAGTTTAATAACCCTGTACTTAAACTTGATTAACATTAAATACATTACCGGAATAATAATTAATGTTAAAAAAGTGGCAAATGTTAATCCAAAAATAATGGTGTATGACATAGGGCCAAAGAAAATGGCATTGTCGCCACCAAAATAAATTTTAGGATCAAGTGTGGTGAAAAATGAAATAAAATCAATGTTTAATCCAATAGCCATTGGTAGTAAGCCTAAAATGGTTGTGATGGCAGTTAATAAAACAGGGCGCAAACGAGTTTTTCCGGCAAATTTAATACTGTCAATAACATCTTCAATTGATAGGCGTTCGTTTTCATCTAGACCAATTTCTTTCTTTTTGTTTTCCATCACTAAATTGGTATAATCAATAAGTACAATGGCATTATTTACAATAACCCCTGCGAGTGAAATTATACCAATCATTGTCATGATGATGATAAAATCCATTTGGAAAATAACCAAGCCAAGGAATACTCCAATTAAACTAAATAGTACTGCTACCATAATAATAAATGGAGAGGATAATGAATTAAATTGTAACACCATAATTAAGAATATTAAAAATACAGCAACCAACAGTGCTTTACTTAAGAAGCTCATTTCTTTTGCTTGTTGTTCTTGTTGTCCGGTAAAGTCATAATTAAATCCTTTGTCTAATTTAAAGTCGACAAGCTCTGTTTTTATATTTGCAACAACTTCATTTGCATTTGCACCTTCAATTACATTTGAAACAACAGTTACAATTCGTTTTTCTTTTTTGCGTTTGATTGAACTATAAGTAGACATTGTTTTTGGCTCATCAATTAGTGCAGAGATAGGAACTTGACGAATTTTACCTGTCATTTGATCTCTGAATGTAATTTTTTGATTTAAAAGGGTGTTTAAATCATAACGATAATTATCGGCATAACGAACATTTATTTGATAATCGTCATCATCTTCTTTGAACTTACTTATTTCATTTCCAAAAAGTGCAGTTCTAATGTTCATTGCAATTTGTTGTGTGGAAATGCCAAGCATTTTTGCTTTTTCTTTATTGATGATAATTGGAATTTCTGGTTTGCCTGTTTCAATGTTAATGCGTAATTGTTCAATTCCAGCAATGTTCTTTTTTTCCACAAAGTTTTTTAATTTTTCTGCTTGTTCAATTAAAACATCGTAATCAACAGTAACATCAGACGTTACCTCAATGTTTACTGGTGGCTCTTGTGGTGGACCGGCTGGATTTTTATCAACCGTAATTTGTACATCAGCTGTAAATTTATTGCCTAGCAAAGCACGAACATCGTTCATGATATCAGCCGTATTAATTCCTCTTCTATCAATACTTTCAACAAAGTTAACGGTAATGCGCGCCTTGTTTGGAGTGGCTGCCATGCTTGGCCCTTCGTTAGGGTCGCTGGTGCCTTTTCCAACTTGTGCAACAACAGACTGAACCATGAAATTATTTATACGCGTTATTCCATTTTCGGTAATGGTATCATTGTATTTGTTTAAATGATTGATCACCATTTTTTCAACTTCTTTTGTAAGTTTATTGGTAACGTTTATATCTGTTCCTATCGGTTTTTGAATAAAAATGTTAATGTAATTAGGTTCGTTGATAGGAAAAAATTCAACCTTTGGGGTAAATATTCCAATGAGAACAAAGGAGAAAAATAACATCCCAAGTGTTGCAAAAAATAATTTAACAGGATTTTTACCTCGCAAAGCGAAACTTAAAAACGCATAATATTTATTTTCTAATTTAGGTAAAAATTTATTTTGAAACGTTTTGGTTGCTTTGTTAAATACATGCGTATTAAGCATAAATAATAATCCACCAACGAACAAAAACATGCCAAGCAATATTGTGTTTGCAAGAATCAACACAAACCCCAGTAACATCATTACAATTGAAATAATGGTAGCTCTTTTTTTATTTATTTCTTTTTCTTCCAATTTCATATAAACGGAAGTGATTGCAGCATTAATAACAAGAGCAACAAATAAAGAAGAGCTTAATACAACAATTAAGGTAATTGGTAGGTACTTCATAAATTCACCCATAATTCCTGGCCACATTGCTAGGGGAACAAAAGCGGCTAGTGTTGTAGCGGTAGAGGCAATGATAGGCCAAGCAATTTCGCCAATCCCTTGTTTTGCTGCTTGTATTCTACTTTTCCCTTCGCTCATTAAGCGGTACACATTTTCTACAAGTACAATTCCATTATCAACAAGCATTCCTAGTGCCATCACCAAGGAAAATAAAACCATGATATTGAGCGTAACACCAAGGTAATCGAGGATTAAAAACGACATAAACATGGATAGTGGAATGGCAATCCCAACAAACAAAGCATTTCGCAAGCCAAGGAAAAATAATAATACCCCAACTACTAAAATAATTCCAAATAAAATGTTGTTTTCAAGATTACTAACTTGGTCGCGTATTTGTGTTGACTGATCGTTTGTAACGGTAATATTTAAATCGCTTGGTAAAAAATCTTTTTTAGTTTTTTCAAGCATCGTTAATATTTTATCGGAAGCCGATAGTAAATTTTTCCCCGGACGTTTAATAACATCAATCATTACAACAGGCTTTTCAAATTCACGAGCAAAACTTTCGGCTTCTTTCTCTTCAAATTTAACATCGGCAATATCACGTAAGTAAACAGCATTAAATTTTTCATCTTTTACAATGATGTCTCCAATTTCTTCTGGTGTTTTAAATTCACCATCAATACGAATGGTTTTGCGCAAATCATCAATTAAAATTTCTCCACCTGTAGTTGTAATGTTTTGTGATTGAACAGCAGTTTGAATATCATAAAAACTAATGTTTCTAGATTCTGCTTTAAATCGATCCACTTCTATTTTTAATTCTTTTTCAGGGATACCTCTGATTTCTGCACGATCAATTTCTTCTATTTTTTTTACTTCATCTTTCAAAAACTCAGCAAATTTTCGTAATTCTTCACTGCTATAGTTTCCTGAAAGATTAATGTTCATGATTGGAAATTCAGAAAAGTTAATTTCAAAAACATTGGGCGGAACAGGTAAGTCTTTTGGAAACTCTGCTTGTCCTTTTACTAAGTCTACTTTGTCTTTAACCTTTCTCAATCCTTCAGTTGTGGTAACACTAAAATCAAATTCAACAATTACTGTTGAGTATCCTAAAACAGAAGTAGATGTAAGTTTATTAACACCTTTTATGGTATTGATTTCTTTTTCTAAAGGCTTTGTTATTTTACTTTCAATTACTTTTGGTGATACACCAGGGTAAGCGGTTCCAACATAAATGGTTGGAATGTTTATTTCTGGAAAACTTTCTTTAGGCATAGAGATGTATGAGCCTAAACCACCAATTGTTAAAATAAAAATAATTAAGTAAACCGACTTTCTATTATTAATTGCCCAGGTGGAAAGCCCAAACTCTTTTGTTTTTTCTTTTTCGTTATTCATTATCCAACTTTTTTAAATCATGTACTACTTTTATTTGAAGCTTACTTTTTTTCTTGTACTTTATCGTTTTCATTAATTCCTCGAACACCATCTACAACAATTTTATCTCCTATTTTAACTCCTTCTTCTACTAAGGTTTTTCCATCAAATGCTTTTCCTGTTTTTATCAAAACTTTTTTGGCAATCATATCGGCATTTAGTGTGTATACAAAATTATTTCCTTGAGCATCTTGTAAAATTCCTGCTGAAGGAACAACAATTACACTGTCTTTGTGATAATCGCGAATTTGGACAGTAGAAATTAAGTTTGGAATTAATTGTTGATTAGCATTTTCTAAATCAATTTGAGCTTTAAATGAACGATTGTTTGGTTCAATATAACTTCCCATACGAGAAATTTTTGCACGTTTATCATAATTCAATTGAGCAATTTTTACTCGTACTTCAGTTCCTGTTTTTACAACGCCTAAATAATTTTCAGGAACTTCTGCGATGGCATACATTTCATCTAAATTTACTATTCTTGCAATAGGCATAGCAGGGTTTGCCATTTCGCCAACCTTTACAAAAACATCGTCTACAACACCATTAAATGGAGCAATAACCGTTCCTTTTGAAAGTTGTGTTTCTCCTGTTTTTACTGATTGCTCAAGCGACTCTTTTCTAGTTTTAGCTTCAATAAATTGAATTTCTGTTCCTATTTTTTGTTCCCACAAGTTTTTTTGTTTTTCATAAACCAAGGTTACCATTTCTAAATTCTTTTTTAATTCAAGTAAATTGCTTTGTACAATATCTGTATTTATTATAGCAATTGTTTGTCCTTTAGATACTCGATCGCCAACTTTTACATGTATTGTTTTGATGGTGCCTGCAAACTCAGGATTTATAAGTGCTTCTTGTTCTGAATGCAATGTGCCTTGTAGTTCAAAAAAGTGCTCGAAACTACTTTGTTCAATTGTTTGCACAGAAACTATTGGTAAGGTTGATAGCGAGTCGGTGTTTGTGGTTGCGCCTTCTTCTTTGTTGTTTCCGCATGCAGCTAATGTTACAATTCCGGATAGAAATAAAATTTTTTTCATTGTATAGTTGGTCTTGTTTTTTTATTGTTGAATAGTTCCGTTTGCTTTGTCAAAATTTATTTTTGCAATTACAGCTTCAAATAATGCATTGAAATAATTTGTTTGTGCTTCTTTTAAAACTGTTTCTGCTGTTAGCACTTCAAGTGAAGATCCAACACCTTGCTCTTGTTTTAGTTTTGCTACACGAAAAACGTCTTCTGCTAAGGCTATGTTTTTCTTTTGAATATCCAACGATTGTGATGCGTTTTGTAAAGTAGTAACAGCATTGGCAAGCTCAAGGTCAATTGATTTTTTAATAAAATCCATATTATTTTCGGCTTGCTGATATTTTAATTTTGCTTGTTGGATTTTGAAATGACGTTGTCCGCTAGTAAAAATGGGCATTGTAACTTTGGCCCCAATTAACGCAGTAGGAAACCAGCTTTTTTTTGTGTCAAAAATATCAAACTCATTACGTTGTGCGTTGGCGCTAATGCTTCCATATGCGTATGCTGTTGGTAAATACAAAAACCGATTTCGTTTTAAATCTAATTTTGCTAATGCTTTTTGATTTTCAAATAAGTTATACTCAACACGTTTGTTATAATCAAATTTATCTGCCGAAATATTTTCTTTTAATTCAAGTGTTAAATCTTCTAGCTTGTCGGTTAGTGTTAAGTTGGTGGCAATATCCATTCCCATTTGAAACTTTAGAAGATGATTAGCAAGCAATACTAATCGCTGAACTTTATCTTGCTCTACAACAATGTTATTATAGGCTACAGTAATTCTATCGTAATCAATTTTTTCTACAAATCCATTTTCGTATAATGCTTTTGTGTCATCCATTGCTTTTTTTAAGCGAGTAACATTTGCATTCATCAAGCTCATTCTTTCTTGATTAACCAAAACAGTGTAATAGGCTTTACTAACTTGTGCTGTTGTTTCAATTTTAGTTCGTTGTGTTGACTTTTTAGAAATTTCTAAAAATGTTTTAGATGCTTTTAATCCTAAAAAATAATCGCCACTAAAAAGTAGCTGACTAGCATCTAATCCGGCTGTAGCTTGATACTGAGTTCCAAATTTTACTGCGGCAAATGTTCCTTCATCTCCACCAAAAAATTCGGCAGGAACAAGTGATGTGGGAATTTCAATAAAATCTTTTAAATCAAAACTAGAGTTAATTTGAGGTAACCCCATTGTTGTAATTTCATTCACATTTGCTTTTGCTATTCTTTCGTCAAGCAAAGCATTTTTAATATCGTTTTGATTTTTCATTGCAAAGTCGACAGCTTGCTTAAGTGTAAACGATAAGCTTTCTGCTACTGCTGTTTGTGCAATTGTTTTTGTAGTAATAATTCCCGATAGAAGGAAGATAAAAAAATGTTTCATATTTAATTTGTAAATGATTGTTGTCTTAAATGGTATAATTATTATTTATTCTTCTTCAATAATTTCTTTGTATTTGTTTATGAGTTTATGTCCTTTAAGTGTACAAATGCCATGTAAAAAGTGGTCGATTAATGACAGCTGAATATCAACAAGCCTATATTCTTGAGGTGGGAATACATCTGGATTTAATCCCATTTCTACTTGTTCAATTCTCATTTTTGATAAAATTTTTGAATTAATATCAGTTCGTACAAGTCCTTCTTTTTTACCTCTTTCAATTGATGTTTCAATCACTTTTACCATACAATCATTTTTGAATGCTTTAAATTGCGCCCAAGCTTTTGGATGGTATTTTTGTAAATCATAAAAAATGGTCGGATTTACTTTTGAAAACATAGCACTAATATGTTTCATCATATTCATCACCTCTTCAATCATATTTGCTGAATCGTGCTGTATTTGTTGAAATTCACATTCGTCTTGCTTTAATGAAATTTTCATAAGTGTTTCTACAATTTCATTTTTATCAGAGTAAAACTGATAAATTGTTTTTTTGGATATTGTTAAATGTTTGGCAATATCATCCATTGTAACACTTTTAATTCCAAACTTAAAAAACAGCTCTTCGGCACCTTTTAAAATTCTATCTTTTGTTTCCATTTTTTGTGTTCTAAAAAATTCGAGCACAAAACTATGGAAACATTTTTTATTTCCAACGTTTCCGTTCAAATTATTTTCCATGTATTCTGTAAGTTGTTGATAATCAAATTAAAAAAGGAAACAAAAAAGGTGCAAAAATGTTTCTTCGAGGAGTTTTGGTCTTAAAATCTAAAAACACACAGTTTGTTTTATACAATTATTTTTTTGTACTTGGCTAAAAAGGATTATTTTAGCAGACTTTTGAAAAAAACTACTAAATCAATAATAAAACTATAAAATTCAATAAAAATGAAAAAAGGATTACTTTTTGTTTCTTTTGTTGCCATTATTTGTTCTGTTTCTTTTGCACAAGATAATTGGCAGCTTAATTCATCCAATGGAATTGGAAATCCATATAACAGTACAATAAATGCAATGCATTCATTTGGTGGACACATGTATCTTGGAATGGGAACCGACCAAGGTGTAGTTTTAAGAAGCGCAAATGCTGCTCCTGGAACATGGTCAGAGGTTTTTTCTGAGCCTTACTTTGAAAGTATTGATGCTATTAATTCTACTACAGAAGGTGGTGGATATATTTATTTTTCAGGAAAAGGTTTTGATCAAGAAGTGCCAACTATCTATAGATCAGCCGATGGTTTAACTTGGGCTCCTTATTATAGATCAATACATCGTTTAACTCACATCATTCCATTTAAAGGCCTTGGCTCTGTTGATTCAATTTATATAATAGAAGAAGGTTATGATGGAAGTAACATTTGGAAAGCAGCTTATGATAATAATGACCCAGATAATGCATTGTCAACTTGGACACACGTACTATCAATGGATACACTTTCATCATATTTATATGTTGTTTCTGCTCATGTTCACAGTGGAAAATTATACTTAGGAACTAACCAAGGAACATTGTACACGACTCAAGATGGGTTGAATTATACAATGAATGCAGGTGTTGGTGTTGGTTTTGGGAATTTTGATAATTATGAAATTAGTGCTATTGGAGCTTTTGGTGGTTATGTATATGCAGCAACATTTAATTACTACATTGGTTCACAGCTATACAGAACAAACAATGGTGTTACTTGGGATTCGGTTACAACCTTTACATCACACATGAGAACAACAAATATAGATGTTCATAGTGGGGAACTTTGGATTTGTTTAGAAACAGAAAATGGAAATGGAGCGAATGTTTTAAGAAGTACAGATGGGGTTAGCTTTACCACTTCAACCAATGATGGTTTTGGTGAACCAAATCAAAATGCTGGTCAAAATGGGAAAACAATACAATATGGCTCTAACATTTTTTATGGAGGAAGATATTATGCTTTTGGTGGTAAAGGCGGAAGGGGTTCGCTACAAAATGAAGGCGCTCGTTTATACCAATTATGTGTGGGAACGCCACCAGTTGTAAATCTTGGAATAGATCAAACTGTTTGTCAAAACGTTTCTTTAACATTTGATGCAGGCTCAGGGAATGCATCTTATTGGTGGAGCACAGAAGACACAACTCAAACGATAACAACTTCTAATGGTGGTGATATTTATGTGATAGTGGTTGGTACAAATGGCTGTATCGCATCAGATACAGTAAATGTAAATCATTTAACAACACCTTCTGTTACAATTGTTTCACCTCAAATGGATACTCTTGTTTGTAGTGGTACAAGTATTAGTTTGTTAGCAGATGCTGCCTCTGGAGTTAGAAATCCATTGCCTCCTATTCACAAACCAACCTACCAAATGATTTCTGATTACTCTTATTCTTACGATACAATTAGTGTTTCCGGAATTACAGATTCTGCAGGGCTTGCATTGTATTCGGTAACAATTGATAGTTTGGTGCACACTTATGTGGGTGATATACAAATGTGGTTAATTGCTCCTAATGGTTCATCTATTCAGTTGTATAGCCAGCATGGTAGCGGTTCAGATGATATATATGGTATGGAGCTAAACACAACATCTACCAATGATTTAAATACGGGTACAGGTCCGTTTACCGGAACATGGATGCCTTATGAACCATTTAGTAATTTAACAGGAACAGCAAATGGCGACTGGAAACTTGAAATGTATGATGCTGCAGGTGGTGATATTGGTGAATTAAGAGGGTGGAGTATTCGTTTTTCTGAAGCAGACAATACAGTAAACTACTCTTGGGCGCCAGCAGCTTCAATAACATCCGCAACTAATTTAGCAGCTGCTACAGCACAAGTAACCAGCTCAACAACGTATACTGTAACAGTATCAAATTCATTTGGTTGTACAGCTACTGCTGAAAGAAACATTTTTGTTCCAACCATAAATATCACTGTTATGGATGATACTTTGTGTTATGGAGAATCAACACTAATGATAGCAATGGGACAAAATATTACTTGGTCAGAAACAGGATCAGGAACATTAAGTTCTACGTTCGGACAAACAGTAACAGCAAGCCCTATTGCAACAACTATTTATTATGCTACTGATACTATTATGGGTTGTCCAGTGATTGATTCAGCAACAGTTTACTATAGCCCACAATTTTTTGCAACAGCGAGCCCGGCTCAAACGATTTGTTATTCTGAAAGCGCAACACTTTCTTCAACTGTTTCGGGTGGAATGACTCCATACCAATATTTATGGAGTGATGGTGCAGCATTTTCAGGAACAAATGCTACAGAGCTTGTAGCTCCTTTAACAACAACAAGCTATACACTATACGCCTTTGATGCATATAACTGTTTGGCTACAGATGTAACAAACATTACGGTAAATCCAAGTACAGATGTATTTGGTCATGTAACTTTTACAGGCGGAAACGTTACAAACGGGACAGTGGTATTGTATAATCACTATCCATTTTTTACAAGCTTTGATACTGTTCAAACAGTAGCATTAAATGCAAATGGAGATTTCCATTTTACAAGTGTTATATATGGTGATTATATTGTAAAAGTGTTTGCAAACAACACTGCTTTCCCAACATTATTACCAACGTATTATGGCAATGTTTATTTATGGGGCTCAGCGTCTATATTACCCCATGGCTGTGCTTTAAACGATACGCTAGTAATTACGATGTCGGAACAACAAGCATTAACAGGTCCGGGACAGCTTAGTGGAACTGTTATTGAAGGTCCTGGTTTTGGCCGATTAGAGGGAGATCCGATACCAGGCATTGATGTGAAATTAGGGCGTAACCCTGGCGGGCAACTAGTAACAAGCACAGAAACGGATAATAATGGAGATTATAACTTTTCTAACTTGCCAAATGGCAGCTATACTGTTTATGTAGATATTCCTGGATTAGGTTTAGATTCAACCTATACGGTTGAGATAACAGATACTACGAATAACTACCCTAATTTAGATTATGAAGTAGATACAAATTCTGTTTACCCTGTCAATCAAAATCCTAATAGTATTTCAAATCTAGACTTTGCTAAAGCAACTAAATTTAGTGTATATCCAAATCCGTTTAAATCAGGATTAAATATCACGTATGCTTTGTCGCAAGATGCAGAAATGCGTTTAGAAATATACTCTGTATTAGGTATTAAGGTTCAATCAATTGTAAATAAAAATCAACAAGCAGGGGAATACAGATACACTTTTGATGATCAAATACAAAGTGGTGTATATTTTATAAGCCTAACCGTTGATGGAAAAACAAGCACACAACGAGTAATTAAAATAGATTAAATAAAATGAAAAACAAGTCAAAACTTAATTTTACAACAAAAGCCTTCAAGGCTTTTGTTGTTTTAGGATTCATGGTTTCTGCCCTCAATACGATAGCGCAGCCATTAACAGCAGATGCAGGTCCTGATCAAGACATTTGTGATGGTACAGGCGGAGTAACCATTGGTGGCTCTCCAACAGCAACATTTGGAACCCCTCCATACACCTATTCGTGGGCTCCTGCAACAGGGTTGAGCTCTACAACAGTTGCTAATCCTGTAACGACTATTAATTTTAATATGACTTATACATTAACTGTTACTGATGCGGTTGCGGCAACAGCAACTGATGCTGTTTATATTGGCGTAACGTATCAAGCTATTGCTTATGCTGGAGGAGATATGACTATTTGTGCGGGTTCCCCTGTGCCCACATTGTCGGGCTCTATGGGTGGTTCTGCATCTTCCTTAACATGGACAACGTCTGGAACAGGAACGTTTTCAAATCCAACATCAATGGTTACAACCTATACTCCTTCTACTGCTGATGAGTTAGCCGGAAGTGTAGTTTTAACAATGACAACCAATGATCCCCCAGGGCCTTGCCCGGCAGCAACAAGTTCATTAACATTAACAATTAATCCTGTTCCTGTAGCAACCATAAGCAACGGAAATATGTTTTGCGAAGGAGCTCCAATTGCTTTTTCTTCTGCTACGGTATCTGGTGGAACATACAACTGGTCTGGGCCAAATGGATTTATTGCAAGTGTTCAAAATCCGACTATTGCTTCAAGTTCTACATTAAATACTGGGCTTTATACCTTAATTGTTTCTATAGGCTCGTGCTCCGATACAGCAGATATTAATATTACTGTTAATCCCACACCAACAGTAAATGTGTCTGCAACAACCAACCCAAGTTGCAATGGTTTTACAGACGGAACGGCTACCGCTACGGTTGTGGGTGGTACAGCACCGTATATGTATTCATGGAGCCCTTCATCAAACACTACTGCAGTAGCTACAACCCTTTCGGCAGGAACCTATACGGTTTATGTTACAGATGCAAATGCTTGTACAGGACAGGCAAATACAACATTAATAGATCCTTCAGCAATTACGATGAGTGTTTTTTCGCCTACAATCTGTTTGGGTGATTCTGCAACATTAAATCCGATTGTAAATGGTGGAGTTGCACCCTATACTTATGTTTGGGATCAAGGTGGAACATTTTATTATACCCCTTCTTTAACGCTTGCTCCAACAAGCGGAACAACCTTTACGCTTTCGGTTACTGATGCCAACGGTTGTTATACATACGATTATCCAACCATAACAGTAAATTCTTTAACAGATATTATTGGAGCTGTTTCGTATTCTGGTGGTGCACTTTCAAATGGTGGTACTGCAGTTTTATTTAATTATGAATTTACTGCAATGACTTTTGATACGGTACAAACTACACCACTTGATGCATCGGGAAATTATAATTTTTCATCTGCTCCTAACGGTTTTTATTTAATTAAAATTTTTGGTGATACTTTGATGTATCCGGGGGTTGTTCCAACTTATCATACAAGTGAATATTTATGGAATATGGCTACAATGGTTTCCCATGGCTGCACATCAACCACAACAGCTAACATTACTATGGTAGAAGGTGTTGCCGGAGTGGGTCCCGGTATGATAAGTGGAAGCGTTTTTGAAGGTCCCGATTTTCAACGTATAGAAGGAGACCCAATACCGGGTATTGATATTAAATTAGGCCGTAATCCTGGCGGACAATTGATTGCGAGTACTACAACTAACTCAACGGGGGCATTCAGCTTTACAAATCTTCCTATTAATAATCCGGGGGAATATTATACAGTATATGTAGATATTCCGGGAATGGATAGAGACTCAACATACAATAAGGCAGTAACAGCAAGTGATTTTGTTTTTACACAATTAGATCACAAAGTAGATAGTAATTCGGTGTATCCAATTTATCCTGTTACAACTTCTATTAGCAATGTTAATATAGCAAAACAAAACAAATTTAATGTATATCCAAACCCTTTTAAAGAAAACATAACAGTATCATATACTTTAAATGCTAATGCTGAGGTGAAATTAGATGTTTATAATGTTTTGGGCGAAAGAGTTCAAAGTATTGTAAATACAAACCAGCAAGCGGGAGAATATACCTATGGTACAATGATAAATTTTAATGCAGGAATTTATTTTGTTAGTCTTAGAGTTAACGGTGTAGAAACAACATACAAAGTTGTTAAATTAGAATAAATGAAAAAAAGGGTATTTTTTTGTATTAATAAAAAAACAAAAAAAGGCATTGTTTTTTTGTTTTTTTTGTTTTTCTTTTTTGATTCAAATGCACAATTGGTAATTGATTCAACTAAATCTGTAACAACGCTAATCCAAAATATGTTTGTTGGTTCTGGGGTTACGGTATTTAATGTTACACATTCGGGTCCACCAAATTCTATTGCAGCTTTTGGTGGAACAACCAACCTGGGTGTTTCATCAGGAATATTAATGAGTACAGGAAGTGTATCAGTTGCTTATGGGCCAAACTTTTCTGGATCTTCTACAGTTGGAGCAACAGGAATAGTTTCTTTAGATACTGATTTAACTTCAATCGCATCGGGGACACTGTATGATGCAAATATTTTAGAGTTTGATTTTATAGCTATTTCTGATACTGTGATATTTAATTATGTTTTTGCTTCAGAAGAATATCCTGAATATGTACTTAGTGGTTTTAATGATGTTTTTGGTTTTTTTGTTTCCGGAATAAATCCTTCAGGAGGAAATTATATTGCACAAAATTTTGCCTTGGTTCCCGGAACTTCCAGTCCGGTATCAATAAACACAATAAATGCATCTGTAAATAGTGCTTATTTTTTTGATAATATAACTCCGCCAGGTTCTACAATACAATACGATGGATTTACAACTCCACTTATTGCAAAATTTGCTGTACAATGCGGAACCGTTTATCATATAAAAATTGCTATTACTGATGTTTTTGACTCCACATGGGATTCGGGATTGTTTTTTGAAGAGTTTAGTTTTGCAAGCATAGGAACCCCTGCGCCTTTGGTTTCCGGAATTGTTTCAAACTCTTTAGGTCCAATTACAGACGGCTCTGTTGTTATATTTAGTAATGGTTCTTATGACTCAAAGTTCGATACGGTTAAAGTGGCTCCAATAGATGTTAATGGGTATTATGAATTTATTTCTATTCCTCCAGGAAATTATATTGTAAAAGCATTTCCCAATAAACTAATATATCCAAATGCTATAACTACATACTATGGCGATGATTTTGTTTGGGATACAGCATTGATAATTGGTCAGACTTGTGGAATATCATATGTTTATGACATTACAATTATTGAAGGAGAAGTTTTGGTTGGCCCAGGTGGCTTATCAGGAAAAATTACGGAAGGGAATAATTTTACAAGATTAGAAGGAGATCCCATTCCTGGTATTGATGTTAAGTTAGGTAGAAATCCGGGAGGACAAATAATTTCAAGTACTCAAACGGATGCAAGCGGAAATTATACATTTTTAAATGTTCCCTATAACGATGGAGCGGTAAACGGAATTAGTTACACTGTTTATGTTGATATGCCGGGTTTAGGAAGGGATTCTAGTTATGTTATTGTTTTAAATTCATCCTCTCCTAATGCAGATAGTTTGAATTATTTGGCAGACTCTACAACTATTTATGTGAATTCAAATCCTCAAACAGTAATAAGTAATTATAGTTTAGCAAAACAAAACAAATTTAATGTATATCCAAACCCTTTTAAAGAAAACATAACAGTATCATATTCTTTAAATGCTAATGCTGAGGTGAAATTAGAGGTGTACAATGTATTGGGCGAAAAAGTTCAAAGTATTGTAAATACAAATCAACAAGCAGGAGAGTATAATTACAATACAATAAATAATTTAAACTCGGGTGTGTATTTTGTGAGTCTTTCGGTAAATGGCAAAATAAGCACACAACGAATCATAAAGATGGATTAAGCTTAAAAAAAATTTAAAAGAAAGCCATCAACACCTGATGGCTTTTCTTTTTTACTTAAAATCCATTAAAAAATATAATTTTGTAAGCGATTAAAAAAATAATTATGGAAACATCAAAAAGAACAAAAGTGAAAGAGCTGTTAGACTCAACAGCATTTGGTAGTACAGTAACAGTAAAAGGGTGGGTGCGTACATTTCGTAACAATCAATTTATTGCTATTAATGATGGTTCTACAATAAATAATATTCAAGCAGTAGTTGATTTTGAAAACACGGATGAAACATTGCTAAAACGCTTAACAACCGGTGCCGCAATTAGCGTTACGGGAGAACTTATTGAGTCGTTAGGGAAAGGACAAAAGGTAGAAATAAAAGTAAAAGAGCTCGAAATATTAGGCGATAGTGATGCAGAAAAATTTCCTTTGCAACCGAAAAAACATAGTCTTGAATTTTTGAGAGAAATTGCTCATTTGCGTTTTCGTACCAATACATTTAATGCAGTATTCAAAGTGCGTCACGCATTAGCATTTGCTATTCACCAATTTTTTAATGAAAGAGGTTTTGTGTATATGCATACTCCTATCATTACTGCTTCGGATGCAGAGGGTGCAGGAGAAATGTTTCGTGTAACAACATTGGATTTTGATAATCCGCCACGTACCGAAGATGGTAAAGTAGATTTTAAACAAGACTTTTTTGGCAAGTCTACCAATCTTACTGTTAGTGGACAACTGGAAGGAGAATTAGCAGCAATGGCTTTTGGAGATATTTATACGTTTGGTCCAACATTCCGTGCCGAAAATTCAAATACAACGCGCCACCTTGCTGAATTTTGGATGATAGAACCCGAAATGGCATTTTATGATTTGAATGATAACATGCAATTGGCCGAAGATTTATTGAAATATGTTATTAAACATGCCATGACAACTTGTGCTGATGAAATTGAGTTTTTGAAAAACAGATTATTGGAAGAGGAAAAACAAAAGCCACAAGATGAGCGCTCGGAACTAGATTTAGTTACTAAGTTAAACTTTTGTTTAGAAAACAATTTTGAGCGTTTAACCTATACTGAAGCAATTGAAATTTTAAAAAATTCAACACCAAACAAAAAGAAAAAATTCAAATATTTAATTGAATCGTGGGGTGCTGATTTACAAAGTGAGCATGAGCGTTATTTGGTTGAAAAACATTTTAAAAAACCGGTGATTTTAACAGATTATCCAAAAGATATAAAAGCATTTTATATGCGTCAGAATGATGATGGGAAAACGGTTCGTGCAATGGATATTCTATTCCCTGGGATTGGTGAAATTGTAGGGGGATCACAACGTGAAGAACGATTGGAATTATTAGAAAAACGAATGCAAGAAATGGAAATATCTGCCGAAGAATTGTATTGGTATTTAGATACAAGAAGATTTGGAACAGCACCACATGCAGGATTTGGATTGGGTTTTGAACGTTTGGTTTTATTTGTTACTGGAATGACTAACATTCGGGATGTAATTGCATTTCCAAGAGCACCAAAAACAGCAGAGTTTTAATAAAGAATAAGTTACAATAAAAAAGGCAATCATTAAGATTGCCTTTTTTATTGTAATGTCATTTCGAGCCTGCCTGTCGGCAGACAGGCAGGCTCGAGAAATTTTTGCAGGTTAATAATTCTGTTTTTACTCTTGATAATAAACTCTTTTTACTCTTCGAGAAACGTTGGTAAGTACTTCATAAGGGATTGTGCCAATGTCACTTGCTACTTCTGTGATTGGAAGTGCATCACCAAAAACGATAACTTCGTCATTTTCGTTGGCTTTAATATCGGTAATATCTATCATGCACATGTCCATACAAACATTTCCAACAATTGGTGCTACTTGTCCTTTTACAATCATTTTTCCTTTTCCATTGCTTAGTTTTCTGCTTAAGCCATCGGCATAACCAATAGGAACGGTAGCTATTTGAATGTCTCTAGTTGCAACACCTTTTCTGCTGTATCCAATTGTTTCGTTGGCAGGAATATTTTTAATTTGAGAGATACTTGTTTTAAGTGTACTTACATTTTGTAGTTGGGCTTGTTCTGTTGCATTTGCACCAATTCCATACAATCCAATTCCTAATCGAACCATTTCAAATTGTGCATCAGGGAAACGTGAAATACCTGCGGAGTTTAAAATATGTTTAATAATAGGTTGAGTGAAATGTGTTTTTATTTGTTCGCTCATAACATTAAATTTTTTTATTTGAAGCCAAGTAAAATCATCATGCTCGGATTCATCACTTGCTGCTAAATGAGAAAAAATAGATTTAATGTTTAAACTTTTATTGTTTTTAATTCGAACGATTAATTCATTGATATCATTTTCCTCAAATCCCAAACGATGCATTCCTGTATCAAGTTTAATGTGAATAGATATGGGTTGTGAATTTTTTATTTCACTTCTTTTTAATGTTTCTTCAAATAAATTTAGAACTCTAAAGCTGTAAATTTCAGGCTCTAAATTGTAGTGTATCATTGCATCATAGCTTTGTTCTTCAGGATTCATAACCATGATAGGCATTGTAATTCCTGCTTTTCGAAGCTCTATACCTTCATCGGCATAAGCAACAGCCAAATAATCAACTCGGTGAAACTGAAGAATATTGGCAATTTCAAAGCTTCCACTACCGTATGAAAATGCTTTAACCATTGCCATTATTTTAGTGTCGGCTTTTATTTTTGAGCGAAAATAATTTAAGTTATGTACAATTGAATTAAGATTTATTTCTAAAACAGTTTCATGTGCTTTTTGCTGTATAACCTTGCTGATTGATTCAAAACCAAATGCACGAGCACCTTTTAACAAAATGGTTTCATCTCTAAAAAAAGAGTTGTTGTATTGCTGTAAAAATTCAGTTGTAGATTTAAAAAAAGTTTTTTCAATATTAAATTGATTTGCTTGACTTGTAATTGCTTCACCAATACCAACTAAACGTGAAATTCCTTTTTTGTGAATTAATTCTGCCACATCTTTATAGAGCGCTTCTTCGTTGCGTCCGCTTTGTAATATATCCGAAAGAATCAGCGTTTTTTTAGGGTGTTGTTTTTGCTGATTTAAAAAATCCAATGCAATACTTAAAGAGCCTAAATCGGAATTATAACTATCATTTATAATAGAACAATTATTAATTCCTTCTTTTAATTCGAGTCGCATAGCTACCGGACTTAACAGTTTCATTCGATCTGCAATAACATCATTTTCATAGCCCAAATAAAGCATCATAGCCCAACAGTGAATTGCATTTTCAATGCTTGCTTCATCAGTAAACGGAATATTAATTCGTATAAAATCGTTTTTATAAATTGCTTGAATTTCTGTTTCAACAGCTGTTTTTGTAATTCTACCGACCAACAAATCGGCTCTTGATTTTTTCGACCAAGCAAATGTTTTTAATGATTGAAATGCTTTATCTTCTTGAATATAATTGTGAACGGAAAGATAGTCTTTGCAATAGATAAGAGCTTCGGCATGTGTAAAAAGTTTTAGTTTTTCTTTTACTTTTTGATTTTGATTTTCAAAATTTTCATCGTGTGCTTGTCCAATATTAGTTAGCAATCCAATAGTTGGCTGTATAATTTTTTCCAATGCTTTCATTTCATTGGGCATAGAAATACCAGCTTCAAAAACACCAAGATTGTGTTCTTCATTTAATTGCCACACAGAAAGAGGAACGCCTACTTGTGAATTAAAGCTTTTAGGACTTCGAACAATACTTTTATCTTCTCGTAGGAGTTGATATAGCCATTCTTTTACAATGGTTTTGCCATTACTACCCGTTATTCCAATTATAGGAATATGAAATTGTTTACGGTGATGAGCACAAAGTGTTTGTAGTGCGCTAAGTGTATCGTTTACAAGAATAAAATTTGCCTGTTCAAGTTTTTGGATATTTTCTGGAAGAGTTGAAACAATAAAATTGCGGACACCTTTTTCGTATAGTTCAATGATATAGGCATGTCCATCATGACGCTCTCCTTTGATTGCAAAAAACAAGGACGTTTCAGCGTTTGCAAGTTTACGACTATCAATTAATAAATTTTTAATCTCTACGTTCAAATCGTTGTTCCGATGAATGTTCCCGTTAACAATGGAAGAGATATTGTGAATTGTATAGTTCATTTTATTTTTTAGATTCTACAAAACAATCTCTGCACAAGGGTTCATAATTGCTTGTTTCGCCAAGTAAAACAAGCTGTTCTTCTGCAGTCATTCGGTGCGAATGGTTAGCTAAATTTCCACAACGCATACAAATTGCATGAACCTTAGTAACGTATTCTGCGGTTGCTAATAATGCGGGCATTGGTCCAAATGGTTTTCCTAAATAATCCATGTCTAAGCCGGCAACAATAACCCTTATACCGCTATTTGCAAGTTGATTACAAACATCTACCAGCCCTAAATCAAAAAATTGAGCTTCATCAATTCCCACAACATCCACATCGGTGGCTAATAATAAAATGTTTGATGATGCAGGAACAGGAGTGGAATGAATGGAGTTGCTATCATGAGAAACCACCTTTACATCATCATATCGTGTATCTACCGCAGGTTTAAATATTTCAACACTTTGTTTGGCAAATTGGGCCCGCTTCATCCGCCTTATTAATTCTTCTGTTTTTCCTGAAAACATAGAACCACAAATAACTTCAATGGAGCCTTTGCGTTTATGAGGATGTATAGTGTTTTCTAGAAACATTTTTTATAAACCGAAAAAATTAATGTAATTTTAGTGTGTTTAACGGAATAACAAAACTAACAAAAAAGCGTTGTTTTAGTTAAATTTGCCTAAATAATATTTACATGGACAAAAATAAGATTAGAAAAGAAATAGCCGAGCTGATTAATAGCATAAAACAGCACTCTGATGATATTGGCGATAAAAAGCATATTCCTCAACTAGAGCTGGAGTTAATTTTAAAAAAGATAGCTTCATTGTATGAAAAATCAATTGTTTTTAACTATTTAAATTCTCAAAAATCAATTGAAAATGAAATTGCAAAATTGATAGAACCTGTTGTAAATATTGAAGAGAAAATAATGCTTGAGATCTCTAAATCCAAAGAAGAGCCGGTGGTACAAAAAAAGGCAGAAGCAGAAATACAAGAAATATCAACAACAATCATTGAAGAACCTAAAGAAGAACTAAAAACAATTGAAGGGCCAGTTCAACAAGCAAATACGAATACTAAGCCAACAGTAAATATCCAAAAGCCTTCAATTGCTGATATAAAATCGGCAATAGGGATAAATGATAGATTTCAATTTTCAAATGAATTGTTTCAAGGAAATATGCAAGAATATGAAATTGGGATTCAACAATTAAATTCATCTGAAAATATAGATTCGGCAATGGTTTATTTCAATAGCTTAAAAAAACTATACAATTGGGATATGAAAAATGAAACCGTTATACGATTGTTAGAATTGGTTGAACGTAGATATTCATAACTATTCATGAATATAAAAAAAATACTTATTTTTCTTTTTTTTATAAACTCTTGTGTTCTTTTTTCCCAAGAAACAGTTTATGCTTATGCCCGAAAAGTAGTAGATACAATGGCTTCGGCTTCAATGCATGGTAGAGGTTATGTAAACGAAGGCGATAAAATTGCTGCAAATTATATTAAAAATGAATTTGAAAAATTTGGATTAAAAAACTTCACAGAAAATTACTACCAACATTTTAATTTTAATATCAATACATTTCCAGGAAAAATCGAATTCAAAATCGAAAATTATGTCGAACACGACAAAAATTCATTCACAACAAACAACTTAATATTCAAAGGCAATCTGGCAAAAAATTATTTAATTAATGCTTCGTCCACCCTCTGGCAGAATGTTTTTAAAATTGAAATTTTTGACTCTACGTACGCCTCAAAAAAAGGTTTAAAGAAATTTTCAAAAAAACAATATCTGGGATTAAGTTATATTTTAATTGACGACAGAAATGTAAAAAACAAAACCCAATTAGAATATTTTAAACTAGTTAAAAAAAATTATTTTAATTCTTCAGGAAAAATTATTTTAGTAGATAAATTAACTTGGTCGCAATCCCAAACTTTTCAGCAACCAACAATTGAAATTTTAAAAGATAGTTTTAACATAAGAGAAACGAAACTTGCTGGCTCGCTGGAGGGAAAAAATAAATTTATCCCGAATTATCAATCACAAAATGTGATTGGCTATGTTGAGGGTTCTGTGTATCCCGATTCGTTTATTGTGTTTTCGGCACATTATGATCATTTAGGGCAATTAGGCGAAGAGGTATATTTTCCAGGTGCCAATGATAATGCAAGTGGCTGCGCCATGCTATTAAATTTAGCAAAACATTATTCTTTACCAGAAAACAAATCCAAATATTCTATTGCATTTATTGCGTTTTCTGCCGAAGAGGTGGGCTTGCTTGGCTCAAAACATTTCACGGAAAATCCACTCTTCCCTTTAAATAAAATAAAATTTGTTTTTAACATGGATATTATGGGAACAGGAGAGGATGGGATTACTGTTGTTAATGGAACAGAGTATAAAAAAGAATTTGAAAAGCTGAAAGAAATTAATACAACACATAATTTTATTAAGGATGTGAAAATGCGTGGGAAGGCTGCAAATAGCGACCATTATTATTTTTCAGAAAAAGGGGTGAAATCGTTTTTTATTTATACCATGGGAGGCATAAAAGCCTATCATGATATATATGATAAAGCAGAAACATTGCCCTTGAATGAGTTTGAAAATTTATTTCATCTCATTACAGCATTCGCAACTTATCTACAAGAGTAGAAAATATATTTTGCTTTTTTATAAGAGTAGGAGATGTTTTTAAATTGTGAAATTAGAATAGACTTGTCAAACTCTCCGATTTTTAAAGGAAGTTGATTTTAATTGTGTATTGAAATTATAATAAGAGGTTAATTAAACTCCCCCTTTAGAAGGGGGAATTGATTAACGAAAAAAGAATAATTAATCAAAAAATAAAAAGGTGTTGAAAAATAAAAAGAATCCCCCTTACCCCCTTTAAAAGGGGGAGTTGATTAACGAAAAAAAATTGATTAACGAATCATAGAATAACAAAAAAATAAAACCATTTTAAAACATACAATTTGAAACTTTACATTGTTCCTACACCTATCGGAAACCTTGAAGATATAACACTTCGAGCAATACGTATATTAAAAGAGGTAGATATTATTTTAGCTGAAGACACAAGAACAAGCGGCAATTTGTTAAAGCATTTAGGAATTGAAAAACGAATGTTTGCTCATCATCAGCACAATGAACATAAAACGATAGAATTAATTTCAGAGCGTATTGCCGGTGGTGAAAAAATTGCATTGATAACCGATGCGGGCACGCCAGGAATTTCTGACCCCGGCTTTTTGCTTATTAGGGAATGTATTGCAAAAGGAATTGAAGTGGAGTGTCTGCCGGGCGCAACAGCCTTTGTCCCTGCTCTTGTAAATTCGGGATTGCCATGTGATACGTTTTGCTTTGAAGGTTTTTTACCACAAAAAAAGGGACGCCAAACAAAAATAAAATCACTTGTACATGAACATAGAACAATGGTTTTTTATGAATCACCACATCGTTTGGTAAAAGCATTGGAGCAGTTTGCCGAATTTTTTGGTGCCGAAAGAAAAGCTTCCGTTTCAAGAGAACTTACAAAAATGTATGAAGAAAATAAAAGAGGAACTTTACACGTCTTGGCAGAATATTTTAAGTCGAAAACAGTAAAAGGTGAAATTGTGATTGTGGTTGAAGGTTGTAAAACAAAAACAAAAAATGAAGTTGAAGAAGTAAGTGATTCAGAAGAATAAATAAACGAACATGAACAATATACAACATAAGGTGGGCGCGCCTCCCGGAACGCTTGTTTATTCTGGAGAACAACGTTCAGAAAAAGTAAAAATTACCCTCATTGAGTACAATGAAAATGAATTTATAGAAAAAGATTTTTATGATTTTGAAGAGTGTGAAAAACTTTTAAATCAAGGGATGGTTAGGTGGATTAACGTAGATGGAATTCATGATGTAGCGTTAATAGATAAGATAGGAAAACACTTTAATATACATCCGCTTACACTTGAAGACATTGTTCATCCTAATCAACGAGCAAAGTTTGAAGATTATGATAATTATGTGGTATCGATCATGAAAATGATAACCCTTGATAGTAATGAAATACATTCCGAACAACTTGCTGTAATATTAATGGATGGAATAGTTATTTCTTTTCAGGAAGTAGAAGGAGGCGATGCTTTTGATTTTATTCGTGACCGACTAAGACAAGGGAAAGGACGTATCAGAAAAATGGGTGCTGATTATTTAGCATACGCATTAATTGATGCTGTTGTTGATTTTTATTTTACAATACTTGAAAAATTTGGTGATAAAATAGAAGTGCTTGAAGATGACCTCATGAATGAACCAACAAAAGAATCGCTACATCAGTTGCACGACATGAAACGCGAAATGATTTTTGTTAGAAAGGCTGTTTGGCCAATGCGCGAAATGATTAACAACATGCAACGATCTGAATCGGATTTAATAAAACCAGCAACAGATGTATATTTGAGGGATGTACACGATCATACAATACGAGTGATTGATACTGTAGAAACATACCGAGATTTATTGTCAGGAATGATGGATATTTATTTGTCGAGCGTTAGTAATAAAATGAATGAAGTAATGAAAGTGTTAACAATTATTACTACACTTTTTGTTCCCGTTACATTTATTGTTGGAGTGTATGGGATGAATTTTGAATTTATGCCGGAGCTTCACTCTAAGTGGGGTTATCCGCTTACATGGCTTGTGATGCTTGCTATTATTATTTCATTATTATTTTATTTTAAACGAAAAAAATGGTTGTAATACATCACAAAAACACGATGAAAAAATTAACGTTAATACTCAGCATAATACTATTTAGTGTTCAGCTGTTTGCTCTCACTGATACAAATAAAGTAAATTCTATTGGTCTAAAAACAGGCTTTTGGAAAGAAAAAAAAGACCAATTAGATTGGGAAGGGAAATATGAAAATGGGTTCAAAGAAGGAACTTGGGTTGGGTGTCATGCAAATGGAATTATTGGAAATATTGAAGTATACGAAAAAGGCAAAAAAAACGGAATACGCGTATTTATTGATCAAAATGGTTTTTATTACCTCTCCGAAAATTATTTGAATGATACACTCAATGGAACAGTAATTAGTTATAGTTCGGGTGGAAGATTGAAAAATAAAACCGATTATAAAATGGGAAAAGTGCATGGCTACAAACGAGTATATTACACCGAAGGCTTGTTACAAGAAGAAAGTGCTTATGTGAATGATGTACGACATGGTGAAACAAAATGGTTTTATCAAGGAGGAGGAGTAAGCGTTTTGTACAATTATAAAAACGGATTATTGGATGGAGTTCAAAAAACATTTTATAAAAATGGAGCGATCAATTCGGAAGTTAAAATGGTTGAAAATGTAGAGGAAGGCGAGTATCTTGAATATTTTGAAAAAGGGAAACTAAAAATTGCAGGAAAATATATTGCCGGAAAAAAAGAAGGCCCGTGGAAAGAATTTAATGAAGAAGGCAAGTTAATAAAGACCGAAAATTATAAAAATGGAGAGGTTAAAAAGTGACAAAACACTGTTTGAAGCCTTTTACTTTCATCGATTAGCCTCAAATACGCTAATCACTTGCATATTTCCTTAACAAAACGTATTTTTAGCTCTCTTTGAAAATGCATTTAAGATGGCTAAAGAAACCTTATTAGAAATTAAAAATTTAGTTACTGAATTTCGTACCGAAGACGATACGGTAAAAGCAGTAAACGATATATCATTCACTTTATCAAAAGGTGAAACAATTGGTATTGTGGGAGAATCGGGTTCGGGTAAGTCGGTAACATCACTTTCGGTGATGCGCTTAATCCCTAACCCTCCAGGAAAAATTACCGGAGGCGAAATTATTTATCACTCTAAAACAAAAGGACCTATTGACATTGTAAAGCTTTCTGAAAAGGAAATGCGTGAGTTACGTGGAAACGAAATTGCCATGATTTTTCAAGAGCCAATGACTTCTTTAAATCCTGTTTATACTTGTGGTGATCAGGTGATGGAAGCAATTTTGTTACATCAAAAATGTACAAAAAAGCAAGCCAAAGAAAAAACAATAGCACTCTTTAATGAAGTTCAGCTTCCTCGTCCAGAAAACATTTTTGATAGCTATCCTCATCAAATTTCGGGCGGACAAAAACAACGTGTAATGATTGCGATGGCAATGAGCTGTCAGCCAAACATATTAATTGCCGATGAGCCAACTACAGCTTTGGATGTTACTGTTCAAGCAACTATTTTAGATTTGATGCTAAAACTTCAGCGTGAGCATGAAATGGGAATTATGTTTATCACCCACGATTTAGGTGTAATTGCTGAATTAGCAGATAAAGTAGTGGTAATGTATAAAGGTAAAATTGTAGAACAAGGAAGTGTGTTAGAAATATTTTCTAATCCACAACATCCTTATACAAAAGGACTTTTGGCTTGTCGCCCACCACTGAACAAACGTTTACATTGGCTACCTACTGTTGCTGACTTTATGAAAACGAGTGAAACGGGTGAGATGATTGAAAGTAATCAATCCGTTGCTCAGGTTACCGAAAAACTAGTGGTTACTGCGACAGAAAGAGCAGAGGCACATAAAAAATTATATGCGAAAGAACCTGTTCTACAAATCAAAAATTTAAAAACATATTTCCCAATTAAAAAAGGGATGTTTGGCAAAGCAAAAGAGTTTGTAAAAGCGGTAGATGATGTAAGTTTTGATGTATATCCTGGCGAAACGCTTGGATTGGTAGGAGAGTCGGGGTGCGGTAAAACAACTTTAGGAAGAACTGTTTTAAGATTGATTGAACCAACAAGTGGTGAAGTTATTTTTAATGGAAAAAATATTACAAGTCTTGGAACCAATGAAATGAGAGAACTTAGAAAAGACATTCAAATTATTTTTCAAGATCCATATTCTTCTTTAAATCCTCGTATTACTATCGGACAAGCCATTATGGAGCCAATGCAGGTACATGGGATTTTAGAAAATGATAAAGCGAGAAAAGAAAGAGTAGTAGAATTGTTACAGCGTGTAAATATGAATGAAAGTCATTTTTACCGTTATCCACATGAATTTTCAGGCGGACAACGTCAACGTATTTGCATTGCACGCGCACTTGCCTTAAAACCAAAATTTATTATTTGTGATGAATCAGTTTCAGCTTTGGATGTATCTGTTCAAGCACAAGTATTAAATCTTTTAAACGAATTAAAAAGAGAGTTTGATTTTACCTACATTTTTATTTCTCATGATTTATCCGTTGTAAAATTTATGAGCGATAGAATGGTGGTGATGAATAAAGGAAAAGTAGAAGAAATGGGTGATGCTGATTCAATTTACAATAATCCACAAACAGAATACACGAAAAAATTAATTAGTGCTATTCCTAAAGGACAATTAGAAGATATTAAAGCATCTATTGAAAAGAAAAAAATGTTTGTGTAAACAGGCAACTGTCATTTTGAGTGTAACGTAGTGAAACGAGAAATCTTTCAGTTTATAAGTATGAGATTTCTCCTTACAGTCGAAATGACAAAAACAACTGTCATTTCGAAAGAAACGAAGTGTAGTGAGAAATCTCACAATTGAGGAGATTTCTCCTCGCAGTCGAAATGATAAATAAGCTAAAGTAACACATTAAGCCTAAGAGCTAAAAATATGTTTTCCATTAAAAAAATTTCTCTTCCTTCTATTTCTATTTTAATTATAGCAATTACCTGTTTGCTGATTGATTTTGATTTAAAATTATGGGAAAAGCAAGACAGAGTAATTGAACACGATGTACATTGGTACTATTCCTATTTGCCTTCTCAATTTATTTATGATGATATAAAACAAGAAAAAAGCGATTATCGCTTTGGAGATAATTATTATTTATTTTGGCCATTATTTACCGAAGATGGCAAAAAAGTAAATAAAACAACAATGGGATTATCCATTATGTATGCTCCTTTCTTTTTTGTAGCTCATGCGTATACAACTTATACAGAACACTATCCTGCCAATGGATTTTCAGAACCATATAAATTGTTTTTATTGTTCAGTGCTATTTTTTATTTAATTATCGGTTTAGATTTTATAAGAAAAATATTACAGCACTATCAATTTTCTGATAAGGTAATTGCAATTACATTGTTTTTAATTGGGATGGGAACCAATTTGCTTTGCTACTCTTCTCAATCGGCAACTATGTCGCATGCTTTTAATTTTTGTTTGTTTGCTGTTTTCTTTTACTACACTATTCAATGGTATGCTAAATCAAGTGTAAAGCATACAATAATACTTGGATTAACTCTTGGACTTATTTCCTTAATTCGTCCTTCAAATGCATTGATTGTTTTGTTTTTTGCATTATATGGAATAGGTTCTCTTGCAGATTTTAAAGAACGAATAGTGTTTGCGAAAGAAAAATGGCTTATGATTTTATTGATGGCAATAATGAGTTTATTGGTGTGGGTTCCACAGTTTATGTACTGGAAAATTGCTACCGGACATTATTTATTTTATTCTTATACTGATGAACGTTTTTATTTTAATGACCCACATATTTTAGAAGGATTATTTAGTTTTCGAAAAGGATGGCTGGTGTATACTCCTATTATGACCTTTGCA
Organism: Bacteroidia bacterium; assembly: GCA_016787165.1. Taxonomy (GTDB): domain Bacteria; phylum Bacteroidota; class Bacteroidia; order 2-12-FULL-35-15; family 2-12-FULL-35-15; genus 2-12-FULL-35-15. The sequence continues at coordinate 28,957 of JAEUTT010000083.1, forward strand.
TTGCTTGGTTTGTTTTTAAATAACGAAGCTGTTAAAAAACACAGAATCGCCATCATTAGTTTTATGGCAATTAACATTTATATCATTTTTTCGTGGTGGTGTTGGTGGTATGGAGGAACTTATGGGCAGCGAAGCATGATAGAAAGTTATGTTTTATTGGCATTGCCATTTGCATCATTTATTCAAATGGTGTTGGATAAAAAAATAATTGTAAAGATTTTATTTTTTAGTAGTTGTTTGTTTTTTGTATGGTTGAATATTTTTCAAACATATCAGTTTGAGCGCCACTCACTACATTATGAAGGAATGACTAAAGAACTTTATTTTAAGCAGTTTGGAAAATTAGAAAAGATTGAAAACTTTGAATCCTATCTTCATTATCCAAACTATGATGAAGCCAGACGCGTAAATAAAGCGTTATTGGTTAAGGAAAACAAAGAAGAGCAATCTATTGAAAACATTCCTTATGTGTTACCCGATAAAAAAATACAATCACGCAAACAAATAAATTTAATAGCAAACAACAAAAAGTTTGTTTGTGCAGATGGTGGGCTGAATTATGTTATAATAGCCGACAAGGATAATGCCAGTACTTGGGAGCAGTTTGAGTTAATTGAATTTGAAGATGGCACTTCCGTTTTAATTGCTTATAACAATTGCTTTATTTCAGCAGAGCTTAACAGTAAAAATGAATTAACCGCAACACGTAAAAACGCTTGGGATTGGGAAACATTTATAGTTGAAAAACAAAAAAACAACACTGTTGCTTTAAAGGCATCAAACGGAAAGTATGTATGTGTAGATAAAAAAACGAATTTGCTTTTTGCTACTTCCGATAAAATAGAAGAAAACACATTGTTTTCTTTAACCATTAAATAAAAGTAAATGTTATTTAGTAGCACTCTTTTTTTAATTTATTTTTTGCCAATATTTTTTACGCTTTATTTTGTTTTGCCTAAAGCGGTTAAAAATTATTTTATTGTTTCTGCAAGCATACTTTTTTATGCATGGGGAGCGCCTTCTTTTGTTTTTGTTTTGTTGTCAACTGTTGTTGTGAATTTTACTTTTGCACATCTAATTTACAATAGAACAAATAAAATAAAAAAAATATTTCTTGTTGTTGCTGTAGTCTTCAATTTAGCGTTTTTATTATACTTTAAGTATGCTAATTTTTTCATTGATAATTTTAATATTCTCCTTTCATCATTTGGAATTGAGGCCGTTTCAGTAGCAAAAATTATTCTACCTATAGGTATTTCTTTTTTTACTTTCCACCAGCTTAGTTTCATTATTGATATTTATAGAGGTGTAAAACCCCCAATGAGAAACATTTTAGATTATGCATTGTATATTCTTATTTTTCCTCAACTAATTGCTGGTCCAATTATCCGCTATCATGAAATTTCCGACCAAATAGAAGGGAGAAACAAAGCATTTAATGTAGATCAAGTGTTATTAGGGTTTTTAAGATTTTCGATAGGCTTAGCTAAAAAAGTGTTAATTGCAAATGTTTTAGGAAAGGAAGCAGACAAAATTTTTGATTTGCCTGTTGAGCAACTTGATTTTGCCATGTCTTGGTTGGGTGCAATAACATATACATTTCAAATTTATTTTGATTTTTCTGGTTATTCGGATATGGCTATTGGCTTAGCTAAGATGATGGGTTTTACTTTCCCTGAAAATTTTAACAACCCATATATTGCACAGAGTATAACAGATTTTTGGAGGAGATGGCATATTTCACTTAGTCGTTGGATGCGAGATTATTTATATATTCCACTTGGTGGCAATAAAGTTTCTGGCTTAAGGCTCTATTTTAATTTATGGATTGTGTTTTTAATTTCGGGGTTTTGGCATGGTGCCGAATGGACATTTATTTTGTGGGGCGCATATCACGGCTTTTTTCTTGCAATAGAAAGACTTTTTCTTTCTAAGATTTTAGAAAAAACAACTGTTTTTATTCGGCTTATATATAGTTTTACAATTGTTATTCTTGGCTGGGTTTTATTCAGAGCTACAACTATGGATCAAGCATTTTTATTCATTAAAAAAATGTTTTCATTTTCATCTTTTTATGAATATGAATATTCGAATCAATTAATTGTTGTACTATTACTTGCATTTGTTTTTTCATTTGCACCATTGTTATACAAAAAAGATGTCAGTCAAAATTCAGGAGTAGCGCTTACACTAAAAAGCTATTCTTTAAATGTTGTAATAATTGTTTTGTTAATGATAATGTCTGTAAGTTCAATTACCTCAAGTGATTTTAACCCTTTCATATATTTCAAGTTTTAAAAATAGGTGCAAACAAAAATTAAATACATCCTTTTTATTTTGCTTATGGTATTGCTTTTTTTACCAATGATTCAGCAGTACACACAATATTTTACCGAAACATCCTTACAAGGAGCCTTTGTTCCTCCACCAAAACCTGAATATACTTTTGAAAAAGTACAATCCTTTCAGTATCAAAAAGAGATTGAAGATTATCTGAATTATAATTTTGGATTCAGGCCATTTTTTGTGAAATTAAAGAACACGTGGGAATATTTGTTTTTTAAGCAAATAAATGTGGCTGACCAAATAGAAGGTAAAAATGGATACATCTATAGTTTGGGTTCTACAGAGAGAACATTCGGACATTATTACAATGGACAGGAGAACAACGCTAATACTGTATTTAAAATTAATTTATTAAGGAATGAAATAGAAAAAAATGGCGGAACGCTGTTTGTTGTTATTGCACCATCTAAAGAGTCTATTTATCCTGAATATTTACCTGAAAAATATCAAAATACAAATACAGTTTTGTCCGACTACCATGATTTTATATCAGAGTACAATAAATGGAATATTCCATATCTTGATTTATATATGCAATTTAAAAATTATAAATTAAACACATCAATTCCTTTATTTACAAAAACGGGTTTTCATTGGTCAACATATGCAACCACTTTTGTTCAAGATTCAATTTGTAGAAAACTAGAGCGTCAATTATCTATAACTTTACCAAAGTTTGAGCAGGTTGGAGTTGAAATTTCAGATACTGCTCGAGAGGCGGATGATGATTTTGAAGAACCAATGAATTTATTGTTTAGTTTGAATTCTGGCAAATATATTTATCCAATATTTAAATTATTACCTTCAAAGAAAGAAACTAAAAAACCGAAAGTAATTATTATTGGCGACAGTTTTTTTTGGCAAGTTAAAAACCTGAGAGTGCTTAAATCTTTACTATCGGAGGAGTCGAGATTTTGGTATTATTTTTCTAAATCGTTTCCTTTAGGCGATATTGCAGGGGGTGAGCTGAATAAGCAAGATGCGATGAAAGAGTTGCTAGACGCAGATGCTGTAATTTTACTTGGATCAATGGGGACATTTGATAATTTTCCATACGGAGTATCTGATTATATGTATAGTAATTTGTATGATGAAAGCAGTATTAAATCAATAAAAGAAAAGTTGCGGGGCGATTATTTAACTCATAACAAGGATAACAAGGATAAAAAGGAAAAACAGAAAACAGAAATTGAATTAACGATAGAGGCACATCAACTTTATGGAAACAGAGAAGTAGTAAAGTTAAGAGCTAATAATAATATGTTTGTGTGTGCAGATGCGGCCAATCAAAAAATTGTGTCTGCAGATAAACCTATTGCTAGCCTTTGGGAAACATTTTCTATAATAAATTTTAAGGATGGAACATCGGCTATTCTTTCTTTCGAAAATAAATTTCTTTCGGCAGAAATTGATACAGATAAAAAACTTATAGCAAATAGAGATAATCTTTGGGATTGGGAAACATTTATAGTTGAAAAACAAAAAAACAACACTGTTGCTTTAAAGGCATCAAACGGAAAGTATGTAAGTGTAGATAGAAAAACAAATCAACTCTTTGCTACTTCCGATGCTGTTGGTGAAAACGAAGTTTTTGAAATAATTCCTTTTTAAAATTTTAATTTATTTAAATTAATGTTCCCAATATTCATTGTTGGAATTTTATGAGTATTTGTTTTTGCTGTATCTGGTTTAAGTTCGCCTCTTACTCTTGATTTATATGTAGCCGAAGCCATCCAATGATAAAAAGGGAAGGTGCCTAGTAATTCAAAACTACCATCTTGTTTTGAAATAGTATGATAAGAGCTCGACCACCATTCATTCCATGCAAGCACTAGTCCTCCTTCAATTGGATTTCCCTTTTCATCAATTAGTTTTCCTATTATTCTGCATTTATCGCCATTGCTATAATTGTAGTAATTATCAAAACAAATACATTCCTCTTTCTTTTTAGAGCTATTAAAGCTTTGAAAAACTTCGGCTACCGGCTTAATACTTCCTTTTACTGGAATCATTTTTTCTCCAACAGAAGTTTCGCCATTCCAATTTAAAACACCCATAAAATTTGCATGAAATAATTTCCAATCAACATCTTTATATTGCCACCAAGAATATCCGGCAGCTCCACAATTATAAGCTTGATTTATTGTTTTTATTGCAAATTGTTTTTGACTTTCATAACTTATAGAATCATTGTCAGCAGAAATTGCTGTTTCTCCCACAATCCATGGTTTTTTAATGTATTTTCCGTACCAGTAAAATTCATTTCTAACCTGTTCTGGTTCATATTCATAAGGATGTAAAGAGATAAAATCTACATCTAATACATTAGGATCCCATTCAAAAATTTCTCTAATTCCAGCCAGACCAATTGTTGTTAATTGGTAAGGGGCAATGTCTTTCACTATTTTATTCCATCGTTTAACTGTTTGATGAACATATTCTTTATCCCTTTCTTCTAAATCGAAATAAAGTGGCTCATTAAAAAAGTCATAGGCAAGGATTGATTTTTCATTTTTAAATTTAGTTACAAGTTTTTTTAAGTGTTCTTCTGTTGTTTGAACATCCACAAGCATTCGAGTTAAAAAAATCATTTTGAGTCCAGCGCTGTCTGCAATTGAAAACAGCTCAGACAAAGCGTTGAAATATTTTGTGTAATTTTCTTCATTCCATAACATGATGGTGCTGTCTTTTTCATTTCTAACTTTAACACCAAATGAAATGTTTTTTGTTTGTTCATTTTCAATGTTTATTTCCCCAATTCTAACAATCCGAATCGTATTAAAACCCATTTTTTTAATGAGAGCCATTTCTGATTTTAACTCCATTAATGAAGAATCTTTGCTTAAAAAGCGATGTTTCCCATTTGGTGTATAGCCTTCGTATGAACTAGCCCATACATCGGTTTGATTAGCTTGCATTGTTATTACACAATTTATAGCTATGGGATAAAAAGCAGAATCATTAATATAAAATGAATTGTTTTTTAGATAAGGGAAATTTTTTTTAGTAATTTCTGGATTATTGTTTTTGTCGTTGTTGTTAACTAAAAGCAAAAATAGGAGCGGAATAAGGGTAATTACTATGAATATAGATAAATATTTTTTCATTTTTCTTTTATAATTACTTCAAACTCTTCCCATAAGTCAGCAGATTCTCTATCTGCAATGAGAATTCCATTTTCGTTTCGATTTGCAAAAACATACTTGTTGTTTGTTGATTTTAAAGTCACTATTTTTTCTGTTTTATAAATTAAATTAAATGTCTCCCACTCATATGGATTCTCCCTATTTGCAATAAGAATATTGTTTTTGTTTCGATCTGCGCAAACAATTTTTTTGTTTAATGTTTGAAGGTAAATCTCACCTCGTTTTAACGTATTAACCTCAAATACGGTTGCATCTTCTTTTTTTTCAGCCGAAGCAAACAATTCGTTTGTTTGAACATTCACGTTAACAAATTTCCCATTAGAATTTTTTAAATATACCTTTGTTCCGTTTGCAAAATCATTGAACAGAAAAAGAATAGAATCGTTTTTATAAAATTCAATATTTAAATCATCAACAAAACAATCTTTAAATCCAAAATAGTATAGGCTAAATATAATTTCTTTTTCTGAAAAGTCATGAGGTATTGTTGCATTAAAAGAAATAGTTTTCCATCCATCTTTATGGATTTCGGTAATGCTTTCCGACTCTTTTTTAAATAGGTTAGATGATTTATCAGAAATTGTTATACCAACAGGCCTGTCTGTTGAAAAACATTTAACATTAACCTTGAAAGCATCACCTGGTTTTACCGAAAATGTTGAATAACAAGCATATGCTCCGGGTGGAATTTTAACAGAGTAATTTCCTGAAAAGCAATTTTTTGTTGAAATTAGCTCAGTATTATATAGTTTATAATTATTTTCTTTCGGAATGAAATATGTTTTATCCGCAGAAATTGTTTCGAAATCAAAAAACCAGTTTTCTTTTTCTCCATATCTAGGTTTTATCTTATTTTTATTTATTGTTAATAAATAAAAAGATTCTCCTGTCTGTTCGTTATATTTTAATAATTTAACACTTTTAATACAAAATTCATACCCACGAATAAATTTATTAATTATTTCTTTAGATTTTTCTCTGTCTTTTTTGCTGAAATAAAATAAGACTTGTTTGTGAGCTTGCAAAAATTCCAACGGAGTAATTTTAAAATCCCACCAATTGAGTATGTTTTCATTTCGATGAAGGTCATAAAAAAAGGAATTTGGGTATAATTTTTTTAAAACATAATTAGAATTATGAAAATATCTTCCGCCATATGTAGATCCAAAACGCAAGGCCGATTCTTGAAAACAGGAAGCTTCGTACCCTGATGTAAT
>JAEUTT010000099.1 GCA_016787165.1 Bacteroidia bacterium
AAGCTTACCAGCTGTTCGATTCGAAAGGGAAAGAAACAACCTACGAAAAGTTGCTGAATGATGCAAAACAAGCTGATGTTGTATTGTTTGGAGAAATGCACGACAATCCTATTTGCCATTGGTTACAACTGGAACTTACAAAGGATTTATATCAACTAAAGAAAGAAAAGCTGGTTCTAGGTGCCGAGATGTTTGAAGCGGATGATCAAATAGCTATCAATGAATATTTAGCGGGTAAAATTTCAGAGAAAACGTTTAAAGATGAAGTAAAGCTTTGGCCAAACTATAAAACAGATTATAAACCATTGCTTGACTTTGCAAAAACAAATAAATTAAATTTTGTTGCGGCAAATATTCCAAGACGTTATGCAAACTTAGTTTATAATAAAGGACTTGAAAAACTAGATAGTTTGGATGCTGAAGCCAAAAAATGGATTTGCCCTTTGCCAATGAAGTATGATGCAAATTTAAAATGTTACAAAGATATTTTTGAATCGGCAGGCGGGCATGGCGGTGAAAATTTACCAAAATCACAAGCCGTGAAAGATGCAACCATGGCTCATTTTATACTGAAAAATTGGAGTAAAGGAAAGCTATTTATTCATTATAATGGAACATACCACAGCAATAATCATCAAGGAATTGAGTGGTATTTAAAACAAGAAAATAAAGAGCTAAAAGTATTTACCATAGCAGCAATGGAACAAAGTAGTGTTGATACTTTAGCTAAAGAATCAATTAATTTGGCTGATTACATTATTGTTACACCAGAGGGAATGACTAAAACACATTGATTATTTTTCTAGTATTGCTTTGATGTTTGGCTTAAAATAAAGATTGCTTTTTAGTATTTTTCCATCTTCTCTGAATATTGGTTGCCCATTTTCATCTAGTTTGCTCATATTGCTACGTTGTATCTCCTCAAATACCTCTTCAATTTTATGCTGTAGCCCATGTCTTAAAATAGTGCCAAATAAAATATACAGTTGATCGCCAAGTGCATCTGCTATTTCTACGATATCTCCATTTTTACATGCTTCCAAATATTCTTCGTTTTCTTCTTTTATTAGGTTATAGCGAAGCATATATTCTTCTTCTCCTACATTTGCTGTAGGCTTATATCTATTGCCTATTTTAAAAGTATCATGAAACTTTTCTACATATTTTATTTTTTCAACCATTGTGATAGAGATCTAATTTTAAAATTATTTTTTTGCTTTGCTTGCTCTGTATTGGGCGTTTAATCCTTCTAAAATTTCTTGAGTAATATCTAACCCATCATCTACTAGTAGTAATTGGCTAAGTGGACTTGAACTAAAAGCAAATACATATTGATAATTACTTTGTTTGTTATATTCTTTAATGTACGCCTTTAAATTTTCATTCATTTCATCTGTTTTTTCTTGAATACGCTCCATTAGTGCTTGGTTTTTGTATTCAAGTTGATCTAAATCTTCTTTACGTTTCATAAATGCCTCTTGTTCGGTATTTATTTGATTTTCTGACAATAAGCCTTGTTGTGCTTTTTGTTGGAAAATAGCATAATCTTCCTCCAATTTTTGTGCTTTAACTCTGTATTGATTTTCTAATGCTTTTAGGTCTGATTTAGCCGAAGCACTT
>JAEUTT010000105.1 GCA_016787165.1 Bacteroidia bacterium
CAGTACAAATACTTTAACTATAAATGCAGCCACAATTGCTGATGGAGGTACGTATGCTGTAACTGTTACATCAAACAATTGTACAAGTGCACCACAAACTGTTAATGTTATTGTAAATCCATTACCTCTTGCCAATGCAACCAATACAGGTGGAACTTATTGCAGTGGAAACACAATCACTTTAAATGCATCAGGTGGTACTTCTTATAATTGGACAGGGCCAAATAGTTTTACTTCATCACAACAAAATCCAAATATCAATTCATCCATTACAACAAACTCAGGTGTATATACTGTAGTGGTAACAGATGCAAATGGCTGTTCTGCAACCGATACCGCTAATGTTACAGTAAACCAAACACCATTGGCTCCTACTGCAAATGCTAATGCATCTAATTTATGTGAAGGACAAACCTTACAATTAAACTCCAATTCAACAGGAAGCACAAGCTATACTTGGATTGGACCAAATGGATTTAATTCATCTCAACAAAATCCAAACATCAACAATGCATCTGTATTACAAAGCGGAACGTATATTGTATTTGGTACTTCTGCTGATGGATGTAATAGTGATACCACACAAATTAACATTACTATCAATACAAATCCTATTGCGAATGCTAGCGTTTCTGCAAATAATATCTGTTCGGGCAACACTGTTAATTTAAATGCAAATGGTGGAGGAACTTATTCTTGGGCCGGACCTAACTCGTACTCTAGCAATGCACAAAACCCAACCTTAAACAATGTGCAAGTAAATAGTTCAGGAACATACACTGTTACAGTTACCAATGCTGCTAACTGTACCGATACTGCAAGTGTTAATTTTACTGTAATACAAACACCCAATGCAGCGCTTGTAAATGGCGATACTACTTGTAGTGGTACCACACTTAATTTAACAGCAAACGGAACAGGAACAATTAACTGGTACAACGATGCGGCACTTACTAATTTAATTCAAAGTGATAGTAGCAATTACTCACCTGTATTAGCTACAAATAGTTTTGCAACCTACTATGTTACTGTTACATCAAATGGATGTACAAGTACTATTTCAACAGTAAGTGCCGGAAATTATTCGGTAACTGCCGGTGTAACTGCCAATCCTACAACTGGATTTATACCATTGAATGTGTTATTTACCAACCAAAGCACAGGTGTTACCACTTCTGATAACTTTAGTTGGAATGTGGGCAATACAAATTTTGCAAGTACATACGATGCAAACTACATTTTTACAAATTCAGGAAATTACACCATTACATTAATTACCACAGACAATGAAAGTGGATGTACTGATACTGCAACGGTATTAATTGTTGTAAATGGCGATGTTACATTTAGTGTGCCTAATGTATTCACACCAAATGGTGATGGTAACAACGATGTATTTTATGTTTCAAGTGAAGGATTAAAAGAATTAAAAGTGATGATATTCGACCGATGGGGATTAAAAATGTACGAATACGAAGGAATAAATGGTAGCTGGGATGGAAGAACTACTGCAGGTGTAGAAGTATCAGATGGAACTTATTATTTTATACTAGAAGCAACAGGAGTAAATGGAAAAGAATTTTTAGAAAAAGGAGCGATATTGGTTTCAAGAAACTAATGCTTTAATTAATTAAAGCTTGGGCGATGTGCTTAGCAGGCATTTGCTTAAAAATTTTAAAAAACTTCTACTTTATTATTGTAAAACAGCTTTCAAAAAAATTGAAAGCTGTTTTTGTTTTCACTAATCACATTGTTCTTTTGTGTTTGGTATTTTGCTATGTTTTATTATATTTGGTTGGCTGAAATAAAACATCCTAAATCCTGTATTTTTTGCAAGCTAAAGATGAAAAACATACTCCTATAAGGGAGTTATATGCCACTTTAGGACGACAGACAGACAATGCCAAAACGTAAAAATTTAAACGGACTTCCACACAACCTGACAAAGAGCTTTTTCGGTGTAAGCTTACCTATATTTCGACCAATTAAAAATAGAAAACAAAAGACCTAAAAACTCCTTAATACACCTCAAATCTGTTCAATGCAACAAATATATTCTTTTTTTAACTGCATACTTCCCCCCATTTCAGACACTTAAAAGCATTAAAAAAGCCCCGAAAAAATTCGGGGCTTCTGTATAAAAAATACTTTATTATTTATTTTCTTATTAATTGAATATATCCTGTGGTATTATATTCTTTATTATCAGCACCTTTTGCTGTAATAATGTAATAGTAGGCACCATCAGGAGCAGGCGAACCATTTTTAGCACTTCCATTCCATCCATTTGAATCTGCGTTTGTCCATTCATACATTTTTAATCCCCATCTGTCGTACACTACTGCTTTAAATGAAACAATTCCTTCAGCCATTACCGGCATAAAGTTATCATTGTTACCATCACCATTTGGTGTAAATACATTTGGTATAACTAATACCGATGGTTCTACTACATCTAACACTACTATTAAAATAGAAACTGAATCTACACAACCGCTTGCATTGCTTACCACAAGTACTGCATTGTAGTTTCCTGCTGAATTATATGTATTAGTAGGATTTACAAAAGTAGAAGTATTACCATCACCAAAATTCCAGTTGTAAGTAATTGCTCCGGTACTACCATCAGTAAATACTACATTTAAAGGTGCAGTACCTGTGGTAGGTGTTGCTGTAAATGCTGCATCAATTTCTGAAACAAAAATTGTTTGAGATGATGTTTGAGCACAAACTCCTTGTCCTACAGTATATGTAATAGTTACATTTCCGGATAATCCGTTTGGATTAAATGTATTTCCTGAAACACCATTTCCTGACCAAGTTCCACCTGCTGTTCCTGTTACCAAGGTATTTAAGTCAAGTGAATTGGCACTGGCACAAATACTTGCAGGTAATGTAAATGCCGGATTTCCCGAAGGGATAACCAATACATGAACGGTATCAGTATCACCACAAGTACCCGGAATAGCATACGTAATTACATTAATACCCGGTGTGGCTGTAGATGGATCAAATGCACCTGTTGAAGGGTTTGTAATTCCTGTTCCGGACCATGTACCGCCTCCACTAGCAGCAGTAAGTGTAATAGAGCTTGCATTAGAGCACAATGGGTTTACTGCTGTAATAGTTGCATCAGGATTATTAAATACAGCAATGTTTTGTGTTTGAGTAGCAATACAAGGACTACTTCCAACAGTATAAGTAATAGTGTACACACCATTTAAACCACTTGGATTAAATGAATTTCCTGTAACACCTGTTCCTGAAAAAGTTCCTCCGGCAGTACCTGTAATAAATGTATTCAGGTTAATTGGAGCATCTGTTGCACACATAGCAGTAGGCTGTGTCCATGCTGGATTTGCAACAGGATTAACAGTAATAGTTGTTGTTCCTACACCGGCACAAGCACCTGTTAAAGTATATGTAATAGTGTTTGAAGCATTTGCTAATGAAGGATTAAATACTCCTGTGTTTGGGTCAATACATGTTCCGCAAGTAGCCGACCATGTTCCACCTGCTGTACTAGGTACTAAAGCAAATGAAGCCGAATCAGCACAAATTGCAGGTACTGCTGTAATAGTTGGTGTTCCTCCTGCATTAACAATAACATTGGTAGTTACTGTTGCTGTACATGAACCAACAGTAATGGTTAATGTAACAGGATAAGTTCCTGCTGCCGGAAAAGTATGTGTAGGGTTTTGAGTAGTAGCATCCGTTGTTCCATTATTATCAAAATCCCAAGCCCATGAAGTAATACTTCCTCCTGCTGCCGAAGCATCTGTTAACTGTGTTGGCGTACCTACACAAACAGTATTTGAGGCAAATTGAGCTGCATTGTTTTGTCCTGGCACCACATAGGTCATTGTAAATGTACAAGGAGTGTTTGGTGGTGATGTTTGAGTTGTTAAGCTTAAATTATAAGTACCCGGTTGATTTACTGTAACTACTTGAGCATTCCCTCCTGATACAATTCCTGGCCCTGTCCAAGCATATTGTCCTAAACCAGATGGTCCGGTTAAGGTTAAGCTTTGTCCATTACATAAAATTGGTTGCGAAGCTACAATTGTAGGTGTAAAAGTACATTGCGCATCAATATATGCATAACCATCATGTGCCCCTCCATTGGATGAATGAGAATCATTACAGTCGCCAGTAATAAAATAGATGGTAACATCTTGTCCGGCATAAGCAGTTAAAGGAACCAATACATCCGACCAGTTTTTGTATTTAAAATTTCCAGATGTTAATAAACCTGTCGAGTTTGTTGCATCTACGTTTAATCCAGCACATGAAATTTCATTTCCCACAGCATCGGTCATTCTCACTTTAAAAAATGGTTGATTATAAACAGGATGACCTGGGTCTTCTAATACTACTGCATAGTGATAAATAAAATATGGAAATGCAGGATCTACTTGAAACGTTTGCTTTAATAATGAACTTCTGTTTCCTCCGTTAGAATCATCTCCAACACGGATAGAAGCTGTTCCACCAGGGTAAACACGCGGAATTGCAGCAATGTTAGGATCATTGCCACTTGTTACAATTACATGCTGACCAGTATTAGAGTTAATTCCCGGATTATTAAATCCAATATTCATAGTAGGATCCATTGGGCTTCCTCCTTGTCCCCAAGAACCTTCCCAACCTGCAGTAGTTTGTGTTTCAAAATCACCATTCTGACAAGGTTGTCCTGGTCCAAAAGGTAAAATTTGATTATCCCCTAAAAACACTTTTTTATTCCCATTATTTACAAAATCTTCATACATTAATTTGTATTTCTCAAGGAAATCTCCATAATAATTACTTAAATTTTGTTTAGTAATCTCTCCTTTACCAATTCCTCTTATTCCAAATTGTATATCTTCGGTAACAATAGGTTCAATATGTTTAATAAAATCTATCGATTTTGATTTATCCAATACAATTCGTTTTTCTATCTCGCTAAACACTTGACTTTTTGACTCAAACCCTGTGATTTTGTGGGCTTTAGCAATAGCTTGTTCATAGCTAATTTCGTGATCGTGTTGATGTTTTACTGCTTTTTGTTGTGCAAACATTAATGTTGAAGCACAAAACAATGAAATGATGGAGTACGTTTTTCTCATTCTTATTATTGGTTTTTAATTCAGTAGTTTACTTGAAACAAGTTTAATATTTAATGTTTTAAAAAAAACAACTCGTTTTATCCAATTTATTAGACATTTTTTGGTGTTTACAGGTTGCATTAAGAATATGATTAACTTTTCAACATTGTTTCTGTAATCAATAGGAAGATTTAACTTTGTATCGGAATGCACCATTTTGAATTATGCAAACTGTTTTATGTCGAAAAATTACCTAGAAGAACTAAATCCTGTACAGCGAAAAGCAGTTGAATGCACCGAAGGGCCTGTAATGATTATTGCAGGTGCCGGATCTGGCAAAACGCGTGTTTTAACATATCGAATTGCACACCTTATGGAAAAAGGGGTAGATTCATTTAATATTTTATCATTAACATTTACAAACAAAGCCGCTCGAGAAATGAAAGAGCGTATTGGTAAAATTGTGGGTGATTCTGAAGCTAAAAACCTATGGATGGGTACATTCCACTCTGTTTTTGCCCGAATACTGCGAAGTGAAGCCGAAAAAATAGGTTATCCTAGCAATTTTACAATTTATGACACAGATGATTCAAAAAGTTTAATCAAAACCATTTTAAAAGAACAAGGCTTAGACGATAAATCCTATAAGCCAAGTAGTGTTTTAGCTCGTATATCAGCCGCAAAAAACAATTTAATATCTGCTCAACAGTATTTAAACAATGCTCAAATTCAAGAGGAAGATAGAATGGCTGTAAAGCCCAAAATGGGAATCATCTATGAGCAGTACAGCAAAAGATGTTTTAAAGCTGGGGCAATGGATTTTGATGATTTACTCTTTAATACCAATATTTTGTTGCGCGATTTCCCTGCTGTACTCCATAAATATCAGCATAAATTCAAATATATTTTAGTAGATGAGTACCAAGACACCAACTTTTCGCAATACGTAATTGTAAAACAATTGGCTGCTGCCTTCAGAAACATTTGTGTAGTTGGTGATGATGCACAAAGTATTTACGCCTTTCGTGGAGCAAACATTCAAAATATTTTAAATTTTGAAAAAGATTATCCTGAGTTAAATACGTTTAAATTAGAACAAAATTATCGTTCAACTCAAAACATTGTTGAAGCAGCCAACTCTGTAATTGCCAATAATAAAGAGCAATTAAAGAAAAATGTATTTACACAAAATGAAGAAGGAGAAAAAATAAAAGTTGTAAAAAACGATAGCGATAATGCTGAAGGAAATTATGTTGCTAATTCAATTTTTGAAACTAAAATGAATGAGCAAGCACATAATCGCGATTTTGCAATTTTATACCGAACAAATGCACAATCCCGTGCAATGGAGGAAGCTTTACGCAGACAAAATATCCCTTACCGAATTTATGGAGGCGTTTCATTTTACCAACGTAAAGAAATAAAAGACTTATTGGCTTACTACCGATTAACACTAAATAATCACGATGAAGAAGCTTTAAAACGTATTATTAACTATCCTGCTAGAGGAATTGGTGATACAACACTTGATAAAATTACCATTGCTGCCAACGACCATGATGTAAGCTTATGGACTGTTATTGAAAATATTAATCAGTTTGAAATAGGCTTGAATGCCGGGGCTAAGTCAAAATTAGATGATTTTTCAACTATGATTAAAAGCTTTTCGGCAATGCTCAAAACACATAATGCGTATGATTTAGGACAACATGTAGCTGTTCACTCAGGAATATTACGCGATTTGTATGCCGACAAAACACCTGAAGGTGTTAGCAGACATGAAAATATTCAAGAACTTTTAAATGGACTAAAAGAATTTGTTGAAACAGAAATTGAAACCATTGTAGATGATATTCAAACAGATGAAGAAAAAGATTTTTTTTCATCAGAAATCACTACTCCAGCTGAATTAAATAATGGATTACTTTTTACTGAACAAGATTTAAATGATAAGCCAGCAAGCGCACTTACAACGGAACCTACTTTGGACATTTTTATGCAAGACATTGCATTAATGACTGATTCGGACAAAGATGCAAAAAATGAAAAAGATAGAAACCGAGTTGTTTTGATGACCATACATGCCGCAAAAGGCTTAGAGTTTAAATATGTATACATTGTTGGCTTGGAAGAAAATTTATTCCCTTCACAAATGTCGTTAACATCCAGAACTGATTTGGAAGAAGAACGAAGATTATTTTATGTTGCCATTACACGTGCCGAAAAAAAATTAACGCTCTCCTACTCTACTACTCGTTATCGTTGGGGAAATTTAATTTACTGTGAACCTAGTCGTTTTATTGAAGAATTAGATAATAAAT
>JAEUTT010000118.1 GCA_016787165.1 Bacteroidia bacterium
GTTTATTAATCTCCATTTTTTTATATCACATTGTGTAATGCACCAATATAATTTTTGAGAAAAGCTCTTGCTCTAAAAATATATACTTTTACTTGCGATTCATTTAAGCTTGTTATTTCACCGATTTCAGCATAATTATAACCTTCATAATCTCGTAATAATAATACTGTTCGTTGTATTTCTGGCAATTTAGCTAACCCTTCATTTAACACCTCTTTTAAATCACTATATTGTGAACTATGACTTATACTATTTAAGTTGGCTTCTGTCATATCACCTTGTTTTTTATCTCTTCTAATTTTATCAATCATCGTTCGATAAGCGGTAGTAAACATATATGACTTTGCATTAGTACTTTGAACTTCCGATACTTTAAGCCACAGCTTTTCATAGGTATCTTGAACAATATCGCGTGCTTTATCTTCATCTCTCACATTTTTAAGGATGAATCGATATAAATTGTCCGCATATAAATCAACACATTCGTTGAACTCAGCTGCTGTCATTTTTAAATTTGGCTTAGCATTTTAGGAATAAGACGCATCGGCTATTTAGAAAGTTACAATTGGCTTAAAGTTTCTTTAACTAATTTAAAATCAGGTACATCAGATGCTTTCTCCAAGACTTCGATATGGCGAATAATTCCATCTTTATCAATCACAAAAGCAGAACGTTTAGATACGCCTTTCATACCAAAAATAAATTCATCATAAATAGAATAGTAGGCAGTTGATGCCTCTTTATTAAAGTCAGATAATAAATCGAAGTTTAATTTTTGTTCTTCTTTAAACTTTGCTAAAACAAAAAGAGAATCAACAGAAATGCCCAGCACAACAGCATTAACATCATTATAATTTTGAATATCATCACGAATGGCACATAACTCAGCAGTACAAGTTCCTGTAAAAGCCAAGGGGAAAAATAACAGAAGTACATTTTTGCCTTTATAATCGGCTAATGAAATTTCTTTTTTTTCGGTATTAAAGAGTTTAAATTCGGGTGCTTTTGTTCCTATTTGTATCATTTATTTGATTTTAAGTGTGTTTTCAATACTACTCCAAAGCAAGTCTGCTGTTTTATCCCAGCTAAAATCCAATTTACGCAGTTCGCCTTTTTTAATTAATTCTGTCCGTTTTTTCTCATCAATATAAATCAGCTGCATTGCATCAGCAATTTCTGCAACCTTAAATGGATTTACTAATAAAGCTGCGTCTTTTGCCACTTCGGGCATGGAGGTTACATTACTTGTAATAACGGGCACACCGCAATTCATTGCTTCTAAAATTGGGATTCCAAACCCTTCGAAATAAGGAATATAAGTTAAGCACAAAGCAGATGCAATTGTTTGCTTTAAATCATCAGTTGAAAGACGCCCCGTAAAAACCACCTCGTTTTTAAATAACATTTCGTTAAAGGCTTGTTTTATTTCTGTGGTCCAGTAATACTTTTCGCCAACAATAACAAGTTTTACATCCGAACTATAACTTTTTTTAAACTGATCAAATGCTTGAAACAAACGTACTATGTTTTTTCTTGGCTGCAAAGAGCCTACATATAAAAAATAATCATTGCCAGATGCTACTTTTGCTCTCACCTGCGCTTTTTCATTGTCAGAAATAGCCTTAAATTCAGTATTACAACCATTATATACTACGTCAATTTTCGATTCATGAATACCATACAACTGAATTATGTCATTCTTTGAATATTCAGAAACAGTTGCTATACGAGTAGCTTTTTTAGCAAAGCGTGGAAAAAAGTAACGGTAATATTTACGAACTAAGAAAGGAACATCTTTAGGATAATGCTCAAAATTAATATCATGAATAACAGCTAATTGTTTGCAATGGGCTCTCAACGACAAGTAGCCATCAGGTGATAAAAACAAATCAGGTTTGTATTTATTTAAAAAATTGCCAACCGAAAATTCAAACCATATATAAAACAAAACTGGATGACGAGCTTGAGGCGATAAAATAATGGGGGTAACATTATCTGAAAAAACAAAATCCTGATCATAATCTCTGTCAAACAAAAACACAAAATGATGCTCCGGATGCTTTTCAGTAATCCGTTTTAAGGTTTCAAAGGTAAACCAACCTATTCCTTCAAGCCTGTTTTTTAATAATAAACGAGTATTTACAACTATTTCCACAAAATTTAATTTTTTGAACGAATTTATGATATTTTTGCACGCAAATGAAGAGTACCCTCAAATATATATTACATAAACTGCTTGGGTTTGATAATTATCTTTTTGTTTTTTCGTTGTTTAAAATTTTCACATTAAAAAACGATAAAAATGAAAAAGATTTTTTTCATTTTATGGCATTAATACCTAAAAACACAACCATATTAGACATTGGTGCCAACATTGGAATTATGACTGCTCATTTAGCTAAGCAGATTGAAAACTCAACAATCATCAGCTTTGAGCCAATGCCAAATAACATTAAGGCATTTAAAAGAATCGTTAATTATTTTAAACTTAAAAATGTAACTCTTTTAGAGATTGCGCTAGGAAACAATGAAGGTGAAGTGGAAATGATAATGCCTGTTGTTTCTAACGTTCGTATGCAAGGATTAAGTCATGTTGTGCATGAAAGCATTACCGAATTTAACGAAGGAGAAAAAGTGAAAGCTCCTTTAAAAATGCTTGACAAGCTAGATATTATCACCACTACTTCTTCCATAATCAGTGCTATTAAAATAGATGTCGAAAATTTTGAATTTTTTGTTTTAGAAGGTGGAAAAAATATGATTCAAAAGCATAAGCCCATAATTTATGCCGAATTGTGGGACAACGAAAACAGATACAATTGCTTTCAATTACTTGAAAAAATGGGCTATACAACCAATGTTGTTATTCAAAATAAATTGATTTTATTTGATCAAAAACAACATCAAAAACAAACATTTATTTTTTTACCTCCAACCAATCATTAACTTTATAAGATGCAAAAAAAGTTTGTTGCCAATTTAGCTTTATTGCTTTTTATGAATTTACTCATAAAACCTATTTATATTTTAGGTATTGATAGAGCAGTTCAGGTAGAAGTAGGTGCTGCAAATTATGGAATTTATTTTGCCATTTTTAATTTCACCTTTTTACTTACCATTATTCTTGATTTTGGAATAACTAATTTTAACAACAAAAACATTGCTCAAAACAATCATTTACTTACCAAACACTTCTCAAGCTTAGTAAGCTTAAAGCTCTTACTTGCCATTGCTTATATTATCATTTGTATTTTAGCGGGACTAATAATTGGCTATGATGTTCGATTGATAAAATTATTGCTAGTACAAGGATTTAACATGTTTTTGGTATTCTTCATCTTATACCTTCGTTCAAATTTAGCTGGCTTGCATTTATTTAAAACAGATAGTATTGTTTCTATTTTAGATCGTTTAATTTTAATTTTTTTATGCATTGGTCTATTAAAAACCGACATGCTAAAAAGTGAAGATGGTATCATGTATTTTGTTTACGCACAAACAATATCCTACTCCATAACCGTTGTTATTGCATTTATTATTATTTTAAAGAAAACCCAC
The DNA here is from genome assembly GCA_016787165.1 of Bacteroidia bacterium. Taxonomy (GTDB): domain Bacteria; phylum Bacteroidota; class Bacteroidia; order 2-12-FULL-35-15; family 2-12-FULL-35-15; genus 2-12-FULL-35-15. The sequence goes on from JAEUTT010000118.1 coordinate 3,559, forward strand.
ACCTTCCAAATAAAGTTTGAAAAAGCTTTCTCGTTAATGATTTTAAAGAAAAGTTTACCATTTGCTATTTTAACTTTATTAATGTCGTTCTATAACCGAATAGACACCGTTATGATTGAGCGTATGCTCGATGATGGTGATGTTCAGTCTGGAATTTATGCTCAAGCATTCAGGCTATTAGATGCAACCAATATGATTGCTTTTTTAACTGCAGGAATGTTATTACCTATTTTTTCAAGAATGTTGAAATACAAAGAATCGGTTGAACCATTAGTTAAACTGATTAGTACATTACTATTGGCACCAGCGATAGTAATAGGTGTTGGTTGCTTATTTTACAGCCACGAATTAATGGAATTGATGTACAAAGAACACATTGAAGAGTCAGCTAAAATATTTGGATTACTCATGCTTAGCTTTGTAGCCGTTTCTACAACCTACATTTTCGGAACATTGCTTACCGCCAATGGAAATATGCGACAACTAAACTATATGGCAGCTTCTGGGATGTTACTAAATATTGTCTTAAATTTTGTACTAATTAAACAGTTTAATGCTTATGGCTCGGCTATTTCAAGTATGATTACCCAATTTTCGACTGCCATTATTCAAGTAATCATTGTTCAACGATTTTTTAAATTTAAAGTTAATTTTAGGTTATTAAATACATTTATTGCATTTACAGTAGGCGTTATTGCTATTAATTATGCTACCCATGAATTGCTAAACATACATTGGATGATAAAATTTGTAATTATGACCATTTCTTGTGCTCTTTGGGCTTTTATTACGGGTATTATTAGCCTAAAATCGATGTTTAGAATCCTCAAATACGGGTAAAAAAGGCGCTGTTTCATATTTTTTCCTATTTTTGCTACCCTTACAAACAAATTTTGCTTGTTTATGATTAAGTACTCAAACGACAAAGAGGATTTTAACTCCCTGAGCATCGTATACATCATTTATAAATGGAAGAAACCATTAATTATTGTTCTTTCCATAGCACTTGTTATTTCAGCAATTGCTTCCTTACTAATAAAGGATAAATATAAATCTACAACCATATTATTCCCTGCCACAACGAGCTCCATTTCTAAGGCTCTATTAACTGAGAATAATTACAAAAAAACAGACATCCTTGAGTTTGGTGAAGAAGCAGAAGCTGAACAAATGCTCCAAATTTTAAATTCGGATGGAATAAGAACCCGAATTTGCGAAAAATACAATTTAATGACTCATTATGGTATTAAGGAAAATGAAAAATACAAGCGCACCAAACTTTACGAAGAATATTTAAACAATATTACTTTCAAAAGAACGGAGTATATGTCGGTTAAAATTGAAGTGTTAGATCACAACCCCGACACAGCTGCATTAATTGCCAATGATATTGCTGCACTCCACGACTCTACTAAAATTTTCATCCAAAAAGAAAGAGCCAATCAAGCCTTAAGAATTGTGGAACAAGAATACTTTTCAAAACTGAAAGAAATTCAAGCAATGGAAGATTCCTTAAAAACAATAAATAGCTTTGGCTTGTACGACTATGAGTCGCAATCAGAAGTTACTAGTGAACAATACGCTATTGCTATTTCAAAAGGCGACCAACGCGCCATAAAATCATTAGAAGAAAAATTGAAAATAATTGGCCAGTATGGTAGTGCTTATGTTTCATTAAGAGACAATATGTACATGCAACGCAAACAATTAAATCTATTAAAATCTAAATTTGATGAAGCAAAAGTGGATGCACAAGAAACTCTACCTCAAAAATTTGTGGTAAGTAGTGCATATCCTGCAGAAAAAAAATCATATCCATCACGTGTATTAATTGTGATTGTAGCTGTTATTTCTACTTTTTTAACATCACTCATTTTGATTTTAATAATTGAAAATCTTAAACGAATAAAACTCAAATGAATAGCTAACCCAACTAATAACAGCAAAAAAGAAGTATTAGTTGAGAAACATAAAAACAACATTTATCAATTATTAAACATAAAACCTGTTGTCATGGAAGAATATAAAAATAGCAGTATGTATCTAATCAAATTAATTATTAAATGGAAAGTGCAATTTATTATAATATCAATCATTGCAGTTTTATTATCCATTCTATTTTCGAGTGAATTATTTATTAAACCTCGATACAAATCAAATGCAATAGTGTATCCTGCAAACATTTTGCCTTTCAGCGAGGAAAGTAAAACAGAACAATTACTTCAAATTTTGCAATCATCACACATTAAAGATTCTATTGTCAAAAAGTTTGATTTAGCTGCACATTACGGCATTGATTTAAGTGCAAAATCTGCTCAATATTACTTAACAGGCCAATACCAAGCATTTGTATCTATTTCAAAAACAGAGTTTGAATCGGTAAAAATTGAGGTTACTGATACTGATCCGCAAATGGCTTGTGATATAGTAAACGAAGTTATTATTCAGCTGAATAATAAAATAAGCTCAATACATAAAGAAAAATCAAGAGAAGTTGCAGAATTGTTAAGAAAGCAAATGAATTTAAAATTAACTCAACTCGATTCACTTAACAAAGATTTACAAGAATTGAGAATAAGATACCAAATCCTTGACTACAACATTCAAACCGAGGAGGTTACAAAAGCTTATTTAAAAGGCTTAGGAAGTGGGGCTTCAGGAAAAGGATTTAAAGACATTGATTTATTAATGCGTAATTTAGAAGAAAAAGGAGGGGAATATTATAAAGCGAAAGTAGCTTACGATGGTGCTATTTTAGCATATAACAGAACAAGAGAAGAATACGATAACACTTTAAAAGAGTTAAATAAAAAATTTACATATACATATGTAATTTCTAGTCCAAGCGT
>JAEUTT010000554.1 GCA_016787165.1 Bacteroidia bacterium
CCATTTTTAAAAACAAGTGTGATATCTTTGTCTTCTTTGTTTTCAATACTTACAGAATAAATTTGAATGTATGGTTCTAAATCAAAATATTGTTCTGCTGTTATTCCATATATCTTTTTTAAATCTTCTTTCTTTTTGAAAACGCCTCCTTTCGACTCGTATTTTTTGATTGTTTTAATTTGCTTTTCGGTAAGTCCTAATTTTTTCCAATCGCTTACCGACAAACCATTAGGGTTAAAATTAAAATGTTCGATTTTTGATTCTTCTGATTTAGCAATAGTACCGTTTGTTTCTTTTTTCACAGGGTTATCATCTACTGCTTCTATTTTTTCCAAGCTTGCATTTAATGCATTTACTGCGCTATCAAATTTCGAAAAATCAACTACTTCTTTTTCAACAAAAACAGCAGAAATATTCAAATAAAGTAGTAATATTCCAATGATGCCTAAAAAAACAATTACTCCATTTCGTTCACGTTTATTGAACCTAAAAAAATCACGAAAAGTATTTTTCATAAAAAACTCCAATTTTTTAATACTCATTAATAAATCAATCAACAGTGACATTTAGCACTTTTGACAGCATACTTTGGAGTAGTAAAACGTTGGAGTAGTTTACTTTTTTATTTTGCTAAAGCTAATGCTTTGCATCATTTTCAGAAAAGGAACCGGGGTCCTTTTTGGGTGGTGTTTTTAATATTTTATAAAAAAAATAAATGGTAATGCATGCAACTGTAATTTCTGTTACAAGCATCATTGTTAGTGCTGATGAATTCATGAGGTAAATCTCCCTTCTTTAATACGTTTTTTATATGCTATGTAAACTAAATAAGCTACGGCTAACCAAACTAGTAATAAACCTATGCGAGAAATATTTACATACAACAATTGAGTTTTTAGTTGTTCAATAACTGCTGGATCGGTTGCTGCTAATATTTGTTTATCTATTGCTTCATTTTTTATTTGGCTCCAAATGCCCGGTAAGCTAGAGATGAATACCCAAGCTAGCATAAGTGGAGTTATAAATTTAATAATATACTTAAATATGATGGGTACTTTCATATCGGCACCGGTAGTAATTTCTTTCCACCCTTTATCCATACCAAATACCCATGCAAATAAAATAATTTCGAACAATGCAAATACGACTAAAGATACTGTTCCTGCCCAATAATCATATTCATCAAACACACCATAATTAAAAAATAAAACGGTAGGTAATCCTAAAATTAAAACAGTAGCACCAAAAGCCCATGCTGCTTTTTCGCGTTTCCAACCAAATTCATCTTGTAAAAAGCCCATACAAGGAGTTCCCATTGCTAAAGAAGAAGTAACACCAGCAAAAAACAGAAGTCCGAACCACAATACACCACACATAATTCCTAAAGCACCGCCAAACTGGTCAAAGAGATAAGGCAATGTTTTAAAACCTAAACCAAGACCTCCATTTTTAGTCATTTCTACAACTGTATCAATCCCTAAATAACCAACAGCAATAGGAATGATGATTGCCGAACCTAACACAATTTCAACAAATCCATTCATCCAACCAGCGGCCATTGCATTTAATGCAATATCATCTTTTGAACGAACATAAGAAGCATAACATTGAATTGAACCCATTCCAATTGAAAGGGTGAAAAATATTTGTCCGGCAGCGGCCAACCAAACTTTAGGTGTCCAAATGGTAGAAAAGTCTGGAGTCCATAAAAAGTTCAATCCCATTGTTCCGTCATTGATTGCGCCATGTTCACCTGCTTTAAGTGTTACTGCTATAAAAGCTAAAATAGCACCAAAAACTAACAACAAAGGCATCCCTATTTTTGCAACTTTTTCAACACCTCCGCTTAATCCACGAGATAAAATCCATGTGTTAAGCACCAAGCAAATCAACCAAAAAACAATAGGTTCCAATGTTTCTAATGAAATATAATTACCAAAAAAAGAAGCTACTTCTGCTTGTGTTTGTCCTGAAAAACTACCTGTTACCGAATGCCATACCCAAGATAATGTCCATGATTCTAGATAACAATAATAAGCTGCTACGGCTAAATTTGTGAATATTCCAAATACACCAATGTATTTCCAAAACTTACGTTTATCCATTGAGTCAAGAATAAAAGGAGTGCTATGATGTCCATTTTTTCCGCCAAAACGGCCCATACTCCACTCAACATATAACAATGGAATACCCATCAATAAAAAACAAACCAAGTAAGGAATTATAAATGCGCCTCCTCCATTTTGAATGGCTTGAACAGGAAAGCGTAAAAAATTACCAAGACCAACAGCATTACCTGCCATTGCTAATATTAAACCAACACGCGAACCCCATGCTTCTTTGTTATTGCTCATAATTTATGTTTTTAATACAAAACCAAATATATACAAGTTTAGGAATATATACTACTTGAGTATGTTTTTTTTATTAAAAATTTACAAAAATTAGAACTAATTCATTGTTTCTGACTTTTAAATATAACCCGCTAGTTTATATGTAATATAACCAAGCCATTCATGAATAAGAATATTCCAATCGTACATAGCAGAAACGTTTGGTATAAACAAATGATCGAATTCATATTTACGTGGACCAGCATACCTATCGGTGCTGTATGGAGTAACTTGTATGTCTGCTTTTTTAAAACAAGCAATGCTTCTTCGCATATGAAAAGCTGATGTAATTAATAAATAATTTCCTTTTAGCTGTAATGAATCAATGATCGCTTTTGTATAAACAGCATTCTCTCTTGTGTTTTGCGATTCATTTTCAATAATTAAATCATATTCAGGAACACCCATTTTTAAAATGTAAGGTTTAACCAAGGCTGCTTCTTTCATGTCCGGTTTTAATATTCGTCCCGAACCTCCTGTAAAAATTATTTTTTTGATATGCCCTCGTTTGTATAAATCTATGGCTTGAATTAACCTATCAACACCTCTAAAAAATTGTACTCGATTTAATTCTTCATCATGTACACTTGTTCCACCCAGTACAATTCCATAATCATATGTTTGTACTTTATCATAAGGTGTTGCAGGTATTTCCCATGCACGAACAAATTCATCAAAAATAAAAGAGTTGGTAAAAAACAATAACAAACCAATAGCCCATCGTAATAGTTTTCTTTTTTTGACTTCATCTTTTGTACGAATTAACCATAGCAATAATATCACAATCCAAATAATTGGCGTAATGATGAATGCGAGTATTTTAGAAAGTATAAAAAACATAGCTTTAAAAAATCAAATGTACATTTTTTTAGCAAAGTAGTTATCTTTACATTCAATGAAACAAGGCTTTAAACTGTTTTCGCATTTTCTGTTTTTAATTTTAATGGCTTTATGCTTATTATTAAATCAACTTGTTATTTATGGATTAACGCAAGCAAAGGGACAATTTGAAATTATCATCAATGCTCAAGTAATTGATGATATTATTAATAGTGCTGGCACATCCGATTCTGTTAAGCAAAAATTAATTTTTATTTCAGAAGTAAAAAAATTTGCAGAAGATAGCATTGGTATTTATTCAAGCAAAAACTACACATCATTTTATAACCAAGATGGCCAACAAAAATTAATTACACTGTCGGCTTGTGAACCTTATTCATTTAAAGCAAAAGAGTGGTGGTTTCCATTTTTAGGATATGTTTCTTACAAAGGTTTTTTTAATGAGAAAAAAGCCAAACAAGAACTGCTACAGTTAAAAGCAAATGATTATGATATTGATGTATATACACCTTCTGGCTGGTCGACATTAGGCTGGTTTAATGATCCTGTTTTATCTGGAATGTTAAAACGAAACGAAGGTCAGTTAGCCAATCTTATTATTCATGAATTAACACATGGCACTATTTACATTAAAAACGATGTTACATTCAATGAAAATTTAGCCAATTTTATTGGTCACAAAGGAGCGCTTCAGTTTTTACAAAACAAATATGGACTTGAATCGGAAGAGTATAAGAGATATATAAATGAACGAAGCGATGAAGAGCTTTACAATTCCTATATTTTAGAATCAAAAGAAAGATTGGATAGTCTTTATAAAACGTTTGCTTCAACTAATGATGATGTGTATAAGAAAAATAAAAAAAAGGCTTTGCTTTTTGAAATTGTGATGAATGTATTACAACTAAAACTAACCAACAAAACAGGATACTTCAACTATTCAAAGCAAATTTTCAAAGAAGGAAATGCCTTTTTTATGGCATTTGATCGCTATGACTCACAGTATTCTTTATTTGAAAAAGAGTACAAAAAAAATTGCAATGCTGATTTGAAAAAGTTCTTAAAAAGCTATATTGAAAGGGAATAAGATAATCCTAAAACATCAATGTAATAGAGGTTCGCTTTTTTTTCCAAAAAACCGTTTTTGATTTAAAATAATTAGCAATACACCTATGCTGATGGATGCATCTGCAAAATTAAAAACTGGTCGGAAAAATATAAACTCTTCTGTTGCCCAAAATGGAAACCAATCGGGAAAATGACCTTGAATAATTGGAAAATAAAACATATCTACTACTCTTCCATGCAATAATGAAGAATAGCCTCCTTCTTGAGGTAAAAATTGAGCTGCTTCATAACCACTATCACTAAATAAAACGCCATAGAATACACTATCAATTATATTTCCGAGTGCACCTGCAAAAATTAATGCAATACATATTACAAAAAACTTATCTTCATTTTTTCGGGTTAAACTCCACATATACCAACCAATGCCACCCACTGCCACTATCCGAAATACACTTAAAAATAATTTACCAAACTCTCCGCCAAATTCCATCCCATAAGCCATTCCATTGTTTTCAGTAAAGTGTATGATAAACCAATTGCCTGCGACACGAATTTCTTCGCCTAAATAAAAATGTGTTTTTATATACACTTTTATAAGTTGATCAATAAACAAAATTAAAAATACAATGATGAGTGGTTTTTTCACAAATAGATTTTTTATTAATTAAAACATTGCAAAAATAAAGAAAGGTTACACAATGGTAACCTTTCTCATGAAATATTTAAAAATAAATATTAGTGATTTTGCTCTAATTTAGCTTCAATAGCTAACGTTGCATGAGGCACAGAACGTAAACGCTCTTTAGAAATTAATTTACCTGTAGCACGGCAAATACCATATGTTTTATTTTCAATGCGGATTAAAGCATTTTGAAGATTTTGAATAAATTTCTCTTGACGACCAGCTAAATGTGCTGTTTCTTCTTTTGATAACACATCAGAACCATCTTCTAACAATTTAAAAGTAGGTGATGTATCATCTGTTCCGTGGTCATCTTTATGAGATAATGTGCTTTTTAATAATTCGTAATCTTTTTGCGCTTCTTCTAATTTTTTAAGAATTAAAGCTTTAAATTCTTTTAATTCCACATCAGAGTAACGAGTACGAGTATCGGTATTAATATGTGGTTTAGGCGTTGGGCCTAGTGGCTTACGAATTGAAGGTGTTTTATATTCAACTACCATTGGAGCATCATCATATTTTCTTTTTCCATCATCATCTAAATCAATGATACGTTCAGCTTTTTTCTTAACAACCGGTGCTGGTTTTACTGCAACTGGTTTTGCAGGAGCAACTAGTTTTGCTACAACTTTTTGAACTTTAGTCGGTTTAGCAACAATCTTTTGAGCTTTAGCAGGCTTTACAGGCTTAGCTACTTTTTTTGCTACCACCTTTTTAGCAACAACCTTTTTTACAGGTTTAGCTACTTTTTTAGGGGCTACTTTTTTTACAACTTTCTTAGCAACAACTTTTTTAAATACTTTTTTTACAGGCTTTTTAGCTACTGCTTTTTTAGTTGGTTTTGCTGCTTTTTTTACAACTTTCTTAGCAACAACTTTCTTTACAACCTTTTTAACAGGTTTTTTAGCTACTGCTTTTTTTACCGGTTTTGCAGCTTTTTTAGGAGCTACTTTTTTAGCCGATTTCTTAGGAGCAGCTTTCTTTACAGGTTTAATTGCTTTTTTTACAGGTTTTTTAGCTGCCGCTTTTTTCGCAGGTTTTGCTGCTTTTTTAGGAGCAGATTTTTTTGCCGGTTTAACAGCTTTTTTAGCTGGTTTACCTTTTTGCGTTTTTTTAGCCATTGTACTTTAGTTTAGTAGTTTAGTAATTGTAATTATTGTTTTTACTTCTTCCTCTAATTCAATCTCGGAGCCTTTTGCAGCATCCACATTATCAACAAGTTCTAAGGAAGATGCCAAAATTTCCGCGCAAATATAGTCCAAATTATTGTGTATGGCAGAATTTATGGCAGAATTTCTCTGAATTTTTACATCTATTCGGTCGGTAAGCTCCAAATTACTGTCCTTTCGAAGGTTTTGGATACGGTTTACCAGCTCTCTGGCAATACCTTCTTCTTTTAACTCCGAACTGATTGTAACATCCAGAGCCACAGTTAATTGGCCGGCATTTGCCACTTTCCATCCCGGGATATCAATTGGAATAATTTCTACATCTTCAGCCTCCAAAACAATACTATCTGCCTCTATTTTTATTTCAAATGTTCCTATTTTTTCAATGCCCGAAATAATGGCTGCAGCATTTTCATTGGCAAAAGCTTGCACGGCTTTCATGTGTTTACCACATTTTTTACCTAATGTTTTAAAGTTCAGCTTTAGATTTTTTACAATTTGTGTATCGGCCTCACTCACAAATTCAATTGCTTTTACATTCACTTCCGATAAAATCAAGTCTTTTACTGCTTCAATTTTAGCTTTGATACTATCATCTAACACCGGAATTTGAATGGTTTGTAATGGCTGGCGAACACGAATGTTTTCTTTTTTACGTACCGATAAAACCATTGAAGAAATTTTTTGAGCAAGCTCCATTCGTTCTTCTAAATTTTTATCAATTTGTTTTTCGTCTACCACAGGAAAATCGCTCAAGTGAATTGATTCGGCAGTATTACGTTTTGTAACAGCATTCAAATCACTAAATAATCTATCCATAAAAAACGGAGCGATTGGTGCCGAAAGTTGAGCTATTACTTCCAAACAACGATACAAAGTTTGATACGCAGCAATTTTATCTTGTGAATAATCACCTTTCCAGAAACGTCTGCGGCACAAACGAACATACCAGTTACTTAAATGCTCATCCACAAAACTTTCGATTAATCTACCTGCACGGTGTGGTTCATAATCGTTGTACGCTTCATCCACTTTTTTAATCAATGTATTTAGTTCCGATAAAATCCAACGGTCAATCTCGGGGCGTTCATTCATTGGAACATCAGCTTCTTTGTAATTGAAGCCATCAACATTGGCATACAATGCAAAGAATGAATAGGTATTATGAAGTGTTCCAAAAAACTTACGTTGTACTTCAGCAATTCCTTCTAAATCGAATTTTAAATTATCCCAAGGAGCAGCGTTGGTAATCATGTACCAGCGTGTAGCGTCAGGACCGTATTTTTCAATGGTTTCGAATGGGTCAATTGCATTGCCCAAACGCTTACTCATTTTTTGTCCGTTTTTATCCAATACCAATCCATTCGATACTACATTTTTAAATGCTACCGAATCGAAACACATGGTTGCGATTGCATGCAAAGTAAAAAACCATCCACGTGTTTGATCCACACCTTCAGCAATAAAATCGGCAGGATAAGCCCCTCTCCCAGCCTCTCCCCTCAAGGGAGCGGAGTTGAGTCCATTATCAATTAATTCTTTATTCTCAAATGGATAATGTAATTGTGCATACGGCATGGCGCCTGAGTCGAACCATACATCAATTAAATCCGGTTCACGGAATAATTTTTTTCCATTTTTCTCCAACACGATCGAATCGGCATAGGGTTTATGCAAATCGAATGTGTTGTAATTATCGGCACTCATATCGCCTACTTTAAATGCAGCAAGCGGATTGGTTGTCATTGCACCTTTTGCAACAGCATTGTCAATTTCATTTTTTAATTGTTCGGCCGAACCAATGATGATTTGTTCCGATTTATCTTCACTTGTCCAAATAGGAATTGGAATACCCCAGAAACGAGAACGTGATAAATTCCAATCGTTCAAATTTTCGAGCCAATTACCAAAACGACCCGTACCTGTTGATTCCGGTTTCCAGTTGATGGTTTTATTTAATTCAATCAAACGCTCTTTGTAAGCAGTTGTTTTGATGAACCAAGAATCCAATGGATAATATAATACAGGCTTATCTGTTCTCCAGCAATGTGGATAGCTATGCTCGTAAGTTTCTTTCTTAAATAATTTTCCTTCTTCTTGCAATTTAAGAACAATACGTTCATCAACACTCAAATATGCTTTTAACTCTTTGATTTTACCTGCAGCTTCCAGTGTCTTCTTTTGATTTTTGAATTCTTGCTCTTTTTCACTTTCATTCAAATAAGCTTCTTTTACATATTCTTCGCCATACAAGAAAACACCATCTTTTATTTCAGGTAAAAATTTACCACGTTTATCAACCAAGGTTAATGAACCAATTCCATTTTGTTTAGCAACACGAAAATCGTCTGCACCAAAACTCGGAGCAATATGTACGATACCGGTACCATCTTCGGTCGTCACAAAATCACCAATGATTACTTTGAAACACCTCTCCCCCTGACCCTCTCCAACAGAGAGGGGAGTTTCCTCCGTAGTAGGTTTTAAACCAAAATTTAAAAGTTGCTCGTAGCTTAAACCTGCTAATTCTGACCCTTTGAATTCAGAAATAATTCTCCAATTAGTAAGCAAAGTTCCTTTCAAAATTCTTTTTAAATCTTCTCCTTCAAGCTTTATGTGAGAAGAAGGCTCATCAATTAAATCTATTTCATCTGCTCCTTGATTTAGAGAAGAAATACTTCTTTTTATAGATTTAAAAGCGCCTACTTTCAAATCATCACTTGTTCGACCTTCGACATCAAAGTATTTTTTAAATAATTCTTTTGCTAAAACAACATTAACAAACTGATGCGTAAAAGGACTAATTGTTTTTACTAAAACATAATCAATATTCTTTCCTACCGCCAATGCTGTATTCGAAGGAAGCGTCCAAGGAGTAGTCGTCCATGCTAAAAAATAAACATTATTTATTTCTTCTACTGACAGACTTTTTTCAAGCACTTCCAAAGCTCCCTCTCCTTGGGAGAGGGCTGGGGAGAGGTGAAACATTGCCACAGCAGTTCTATCCTTAACATCTCTATAACAACCCGGCTGGTTCAATTCGTGTGATGACAAACCTGTTCCGGCAGCTGGAGAATAGGGTTGAATAGTGAATCCTTTGTACAACATTCCTTTGCCGTACAAGTTATTTAACAACCACCAAACCGATTCAATGTATTTATTATCGTACGTGATGTATGGATTTTTCATATCCACCCAATAACCCATTTTGCGGGTTACATCTTCCCATACATCGGTATATTTCATGACATCTTTACGGCATTCCAAATTGTATTGTTCAACTGTAATTTTTGTTCCAATATCTTCTTTGGTAATTCCCAATGCTTTTTCAACCCCTAATTCCACAGGCAATCCATGTGTATCCCAACCGGCTTTACGTTTTACTTGAAATCCTTTTTGTGTTTTGTATCTACAAAAAATATCTTTGATAGAACGCGCCATTACGTGATGGATACCAGGCAATCCGTTTGCACTTGGCGGTCCTTCATAAAAAACAAAAGGAGCTTTTCCTTCACGTGAAGTAACCGATTTTTCAAATGTTTTATTTTCATCCCAAGTCTTTTGTACATCCTTAGCGGTTTGTGAAAGATTGAGATTGCTGTATGTTCTGTAATTACTCATAATTTGAAAATTTGTTGATTTGAAAATTTGAAAATGGCATTAGCGCATTATCAAATTAGCTCATTATCACATTAAATTGTTGCTATTACTTTTAATTCTATCGCAATGGGCGTTGGCAAACAATTAATTTCAATGGTTGTTCTACAAGGTTGATTGTCTTTAAACCATTCTGCATACACACGGTTGTACGTTGCAAAATCATCTTTCATATTGGTTAAAAATACTTGTACATCCACAATGTTATCCCATCTGCTGCCGGCATCTTCTAAAATGTATTTAATATTTTGAAACACACTTTTGCATTGCGTTTCTATATCATAAGAAATAATATTTCCTTTTTCATCCAACTCAACTCCTGGAATTTTTTTGGTGCCACGTTCACGCGGCCCAACTCCTGAAAGGAACAATAAATTACCTACTCTGCGTGCATGTGGATAAGCACCAACTGGCTCGGGCGCTTTGCTTGAATTTATTCTGTCTTCTGCCATTGTTATTTTTTATAAAAAGAGTGCAAATATATGATTTCCAAGGCAGAAACACAATAAAATGAAGGGCTTTATTTGAATAAGTATACTGGTAAATGATAATTAAAATTCGTTGATTGAATTTAGCAACTCTTTGTTTTCCGAGGTCCAAAGCAACAAACTATTATTACGAGGAGGTAATAATAATTTTTGACAGATTTTAGAACGATAATTTTCTATTGTTTTTTCTGACAAAAAAAGCAATTCAGCTATTTCTTTGGTTGATTTGTTTTGACTAACCAATTTTAATGTTTTTAACTCTGCCTGACTAAGGTTTTCAAGTAATTGTTTGAATTCTTTTTTCTTTAAATTTTCTGTTCCCAACTCTTGATAAAATGCTTGTAATTCGGGGCCAATGTATTTTTCATTTATTTTTACTTTTTCTATACATTCGATGATTTCATCAGCAGCAAAGTCTTTTAAAATATATCCATAAGCACCTACTTCCATTGCTTTTTTTATCATCTCTCTATCGCGATACATTGTAAGTATCACAATTTTTGTTTTGAGATTTTCTTTTAGTACATACCGTGCTACTTCCAAGCCATTTAATTCAGGCATATTGACGTCTAAAATGGCAACATCTGGTTTTTGTACTCTTATTTTTTCAATTGCTTGAGCTCCATTTACACATTCAATCAACTCAATTTTTTTAAACGAACTCAAAAGAATATCTTTCAAACCTGCTCTAAAAATCGGATGATCATCTGCTATTAAAAGTTTCATTTTAAGCTGTTTTTTCTTTAAACTTTAATACTAATTTATATCCTTTTTCGGATTTATCACTACTGCTAATACTAGCTCCTATTATATTTGCACGTTCTTGAATAGACAACAAACCTATACCATCAATTGCCTTCTTATTTTTTATCCCTTTACCATTATCTTGATACACAAGTGTAAATTCATCCTTCGTTTTTTGAATAGAAATTTTCAATCCCGATGCATCAGAATGTTTAATAGTATTGTTAACACATTCCTGCACAATACGAAATAAATGAGTTTGTATAAGTATTGGTAATTGTTGTACTTCATCTGTTATATCAAAACTACATTCTAAATTATTTGAATTTTGAACTGTATTCATTAGTGTTGCTATTGAACGAATCAGCCCTACTTTTTCTAGACTTGATGGATACAGTCCATGAGAAATCTCTCTTGTTTGTTCAATTACAGAACTCAATTCTTTTTCAAGTGCTAATACTAAATCAGAATTTTTACTTTTTTCATTTACAATTTTTGATTTGATAAATGATAATGATTGACCTATATCATCATGTAAATCACGAGCAATTCGTTTTCGTTCTTCTTCAATATTTTTAATTAATTGCTGACTAAATGCTTGCTGTTCTTCTTTTAAAATTTTTGAATATCTTACATAAAAGAAAACCATTATTAAAATTAAAGCCAAAACAGCCAAAGAAATTACAAACCATTTTAAAAACCGTTGTTCTTGATTACTTTTTTCAAGTAAAAGCGTTTTTGTTTTTTCTTTTTCAAGCTCAATTTCTTTTTGCTGAACAATATAATTTTGTTGTAATTGTTCAATCATTTTGTTGTTTAATTTATTCTCCAATTCTTTATTTAATGTTGTAAACTGAACAAAGTATTTTAATGCTTTTTCAAATTCTTTTTTCTTTTCACTCACTTGATATAACTGATAATAATAAAATGGGGCTTCATCGGATGAATTATTTATGGTGTAATAATCAGCCACTAATTGCAAAACATTTTCGGCTTCATTTATTCTTTTTAATTGAAGCAACACATCCGATTTTCCTAAATAAGCACGATTTAACTCTTTTTGCAGTTGATGCTTCTTCAATATCACAATAGCTGAATCATAATAATTAAGTGCTCTTTTTGCATCATTTGTACTTACAAATGCAGTTGCTAGATTAATATAATTACTGGAAAGCTCTACTGGTAATTTGTTTTTTTTTGAATAGTCCAAGACCTTTTCAAAAGAATCAAAAGCTTCATTTAACTTATTCTCACGAACATTTAGTATGCAAATATTCATTTGTATGTGACTAGCTAAACGCTTATCATTTTCCTTTTCAGCAATTTCTAGTCCTTTTATAAAATCAGCATATGCTTCTTTATTGTTTTGAGTATTTAGCTTCATTAAACCTAAATTATTCCGAAATACTGCAGGATAGTATTTTAAATTATGTTTCTCCGAAAGTATTAGTCCTTCATAATACAGCATCATTGCTTCTTTTGAAAACCCCTCATATTCTTTTATAATACCAATAAGATTAATTGCTTCTGATTGATTAGCGTAATCATTTTTTGATTTAGCTACCAACATTAAACGATTCAATTCGTCCAAGGACTTTTCTTTTTGGCCTAGTTCAAAATCTAAATACGCCAACCGAATTTTACTTTTTAAAATAATATATTCATTGTTAGTTTTTTCGGCTTGCACTATGGCATCTTTAAAATAATTCTCTGCTTTTAAAAGATTTCTAGTATAAAAAAAATAGCTGCCATAATACAAATACACTTCCGCAATTGCTTCTGGTTTAGCATACTTCTGAGCAAGTAAAATTGCGTTTTGTCCTTTTTCAAATACTCTTGCAGAGTCGTAATAAGATGCATCTTTAACCTCTAACAAAAAAAAATCTAGCTCTTTGCCATATTGCGCGAAAAAGTTATTTGAAAAAATAAAACAAAAGAAAAAAAGTATGTACCTAAAGTATATCAAAACAAATAATTTACTTGAATTTTTAAATAGTCTTTTACCAAATGTACCAAAAATAATAATGTGTGTATTTTAAGTAATCAAGCTATACAAAATAGGGTGCCAGCCCCCTATTTAATTTGTTTAATATCACCTAGTTTTGATACATATAAATACACCCAACATGTATAAAAAACTACTTTCCACAATAATATTGTTTCTATCTGTAACAACATTATCAATAGCACAAACTACTTTCCCTTGGAACGATACCTACGGAGGGGCAGGAACAAATAGAACTTACACTACTACAGTATCTGGTGTAACGATGTCTGCAACCATTGTCAACTCCGAAAATGTATGGCAAGATGCTTCACCAAGATGGTTTCCTACTGGCTCAACAGTTCCTGGAGGTGGATGTAGTGGAATTACAGCAACCAATCAAGGACTTTTATTAAGTACCGATTGGACAACTAATGCAACAAAAACAATAACTACAACAATTACATTTAGTACACCCGTTCAAGGTCCTGTAAATTTTTTCTTATATGATATAAATGATGATGGCTTTGGATCTTGGGTAGATCGAATAATTATTACAGGTACGAACTCTGTAGCAGCACCCGTTAACTGTTTTAGAGTAGGAACAGCGTGTGTGCAAACAGGCGGAAGTGTAA
>JAEUTT010000227.1 GCA_016787165.1 Bacteroidia bacterium
ACAACCTTAAAAATATAGATGTTACTATACCTCGTAACCAGCTGGTTGTAATTACCGGTTTGAGTGGCAGCGGAAAGTCGTCATTGGCATTTGATACTATTTATGCCGAAGGACAAAGGCGCTACATTGAAAGTTTTTCGGCTTATGCTCGCCAGTTTTTGGGCAACATGGAACGCCCCGATGTAGATAAAATAACAGGTTTAAGTCCGGTTATTTCCATTGAACAAAAAACAGTAAATAAAAATCCTCGTTCTACAGTTGGTACCATCACCGAGATATACGATTTCTTGCGTTTATTGTATGCGCGTGCTTCAGAAGCATTCAGTTATGTTACAGGTGAAAAAATGGTGCGATACTCCGATGATCAAATTATTGATTTGATTCTCGAGAAGTTTTATGATAAAAAAGTATTAATTCTTGCGCCTGTTGTAAAAGGACGTAAAGGCCATTATCGCGAACTGTTTGAGCAAATAAAAAAATGGGGTTACTTGCGTGTACGCGTTGATGGTGAAGTGATGGAATTAACCAAACGTGTTCAGCTAGATAGGTATAGAGTACATGATATTGAAATTGTTATTGATAGATTAGAAGTAAATGCAGATTCTCGTCCGCGTATTTCAGAATCATTACAATTGGCAATGAAGCAAGGTAAAGGAATCATTATGGTTCAACCATTTGAAAAAGGAGCATTTGAAGATGAGTACGGAAAAGTGGAATATTTCTCTCGTCATTTAATGTGCCCTACTTCCGGAATCTCTTATGATGAGCCACAACCTAATTTGTTCTCCTTTAACTCTCCTTATGGCGCTTGTCCTAAATGCAATGGCTTGGGAGTTATTTCGGAAGTAGATATCAACAAAATTATTCCGAATAAAAAAGCAACTATCAAAAAAGGGGCGATAGCTCCTATTGGACCATATAAAGGAACATGGATATTTAAACAATTAGAGGCCATTGGTGATAAATATGGTTTTACATTGGATACCCCAGTTGAAGATATTTCGGATGAAGCTATCAACGTAATTTTATTTGGAAGTGATGAGGTATTTAAAATAAAACAATATTCGGATAGTGCTGCTACAAGCTACAGTATGGAGTTTGAAGGTATTGCTAATTTTATTGTAAAACAAAATGATGAACAAAGTTCACCTACCATTGAAAAATGGATACAAGGTTTTATGAATAAAGTGGATTGTCCTAAATGCCACGGTACACGATTAAAACAAGAGTCATTAAATTTTAGAATCGACAATAAAAACATTGCGGAAATTTCGCAAATGGGAATTAGTGAGTTACATGAGTGGTTTAAAAACATTGAATCACGCATTGATTCCAAACAAAACACCATTGCCAAAGAAGTATTAAAAGAAATTCGTACTCGTATTCAGTTTTTATTAGATGTAGGCTTGGATTATTTGACATTGAACCGAAGTTCCAGAACACTTTCGGGTGGAGAAGCACAGCGTATTCGATTGGCAACACAAATTGGCTCGCAGTTGGTGGGAGTGTTATATATTTTAGATGAACCTAGCATTGGATTGCATCAGCGTGATAATGCTCGTTTAATAGCAGCATTAAAAAATTTAAAAGGAATTGGTAATTCGGTAATTGTGGTAGAGCATGATAAAGAAATGATTCTTGCTGCTGATCATGTTTTAGATATTGGCCCTGCAGCCGGAGTGCATGGAGGAAAAGTAATTGCGCAGGGAACACCAAAAGAAATTTTGAAATTTCATACACTTACTGCTGATTACATAAATGGTGTAAAAGGTATAAAAGTTCCAGAGCAAAGAAGAAAAGGGAATGGAAAAATTTTATCATTAAAAGGCGCCACAGGAAATAATTTAAAAAATGTGAGTGTTAATTTGCCGCTCGGAAAATTAATTTGTGTTACCGGTGTTTCAGGAAGCGGAAAATCAACATTGATAAATGAAACATTATATCCTATTTTAAGTAAACATTTTTATCGCTCCGAGAAAAAACCAATGCCTTATAAATCCATTACAGGATTGGAGCATATTGATAAAGTAATTGATATTGACCAATCGCCTATCGGACGAACACCACGAAGCAACCCGGCAACTTATACCAATGTGTTTTCGGATATCAGAAATTTATTTGCAGAAATACCCGAAGCAAAAATAAGAGGATACAAAGCTGGACGCTTTTCATTTAATGTAAAAGGAGGAAGATGTGAAACCTGTCAAGGAGCCGGTTTACGAACCATTGAAATGAATTTTTTACCTGATGTATATGTGAATTGCGAAACATGCAATGGTAAGCGTTATAATAAAGAAACATTGGAAATTCGCTTTAAAGGAAAATCAATTAGTGATGTGTTAAATATGACGATAGATGTTGCAGTTGAATTTTTTGCAAGCATTCCATCTATTTTACAAAAGATAAAAACATTGCAGGATGTAGGGCTGGGATATATTACATTAGGACAACAAAGCACAACACTTTCGGGTGGTGAAGCACAACGCGTGAAATTAGCAACCGAATTAAGTAAACGTGATACTGGAAATACTTTTTATATATTAGATGAGCCAACAACAGGTTTGCATTTTGAAGATATTCGTATATTGTTAGAAGTGTTAAATAAATTGGTAGACAGCGGAAATACTGTATTGGTAATTGAACATAATATGGATATGATAAAAGTAGCCGATTATGTAATTGATTTAGGTTT
>JAEUTT010000228.1 GCA_016787165.1 Bacteroidia bacterium
AAACCTAAACGATTGTAAGCAACACCTAAATTAAACCATGCAGTAGTAGTATATGGATGTTTATCTACAAACTCGGTATAATACTTTACACTTTCTTCTGATTGTCCGTTTAGCTCATAGCAAAAAGCCAATTCATATAAAGCAGCTTCATTTTCAGGATTTTCTTTGATAGCTTTTTTAAGATAAAAAATAGCATCGTCAAACTTTCCCGTATTCTCAAATTCAAAAGCCATTGCCAAATACACTTCATCAATATCTTCGGCACTTTCAGCAGCTTTTTTATAATTTTCAATGGCTTGTTCAGTTAAACCCATCTGACTATAAATACTACCTTTTGTCATGAATAATTCTGTATTGGAAGGCTCCATACTTTCTACAAATGACAATATTTCCAATGCTTTTTGACTGTGGTTAGTAGCCGCATAAATTTGCGCTTTACGCAAAAAGAAAATAGTTGAAAAAGGATACTGACCAATAGCAAACTCAATAGCTTGCAATGATTTTTTTGTATTGTTTTTTTCAATGTAATATTCTACTATATCCTCCATCTCTTCAGCATCAAAAAAATACTGCTTTTGATTAGCCATCATCTCCTCAAATCTATCTACCAACTGAATTAAATATTTCGCTCCCTTTTGCTCATTTTCTTCAAAATCTTCACTCATCTCTCTTATTTTTAATATTCATGCGAAATTACTAAAAAAACATCGATTTAACTGATATTATTTTTAACAGCATTAGCTGCTTAATTGTTAAGAACTTACATTTTTGAAACAGCATGTAAAAAGCTATATTTGTGCCCTCAAAACAGATAATATAAAAATTATACTATGACACTCATTAAATCAATATCGGGTATTAGAGGAACGATAGGTGGGAAACCAGGTGAAGGATTAAGTCCTTTGGATATTGTAAAATTTACTTCAGCCTTCGGTACTTGGATAAAAAAAAGAGCGAATAATAACAATGTAAAAATTGTTGTAGGAAGAGATGCTCGAATTTCGGGCGAAATGGTCAATAATATTGTACTTGGCTCTTTACAAGGATTAGGAATTGATGTAATTGATATTGGACTATCAACCACACCTACAGTGGAAATAGCTGTACCCGAAGAAAATGCAAATGGTGGAATTATACTCACTGCGAGCCATAACCCAAAACAATGGAATGCACTTAAATTATTAAATGAAAAAGGAGAATTTATCAGCGAAACAGATGGTGCAGAAGTGCTTGAAATTGCCGAAAATGAAAGCTATTTATTTGCTGATGTTAATTCACTAGGAAAAATCACTAAAAACGATACCTATTTTCAAAAACACATTGATAAAATTTTAGCACTATCACTTATTGACGTGCCTGCCATCAAAGCAGCTAAGTTTAAAGTGGTGATTGATTGTGTAAATTCAACTGGTGGAATTGTTTTGCCAATACTATTAGAAGCATTAGGAGTAAAGGAAGTTGTAAAATTATACTGCGACCCTACTGGAGAATTTCCGCACAATCCAGAACCTTTACCAGAGAACCTAAGAGATATTTCAAAAGCTGTAGTGAAAGAAAAAGCACATTTAGGAATTGTAGTTGACCCTGATGTGGATCGTTTAGCACTTGTATGTGAAGACGGAGAAATGTTCGGAGAAGAATATACCTTGGTAGCTGTAGCTGAATATGTATTAAACAAAAGAACTCCTGCTGAAAAAGCATCAGGCAAAAAAGGAAATACTGTTTCTAATTTATCATCAACACGAGCATTACGTGATGTTACCGAAAAACATGGTGGCCAATACAAAGCATCGGCTGTTGGTGAAGTAAATGTAGTAAACATGATGAAAGAAACCAATGCCATTATTGGTGGTGAAGGTAATGGAGGTGTTATATTACCTGAATTACATTATGGAAGAGATGCGCTTGTTGGAATTGCTATTTTTCTTTCTCATTTAGCTAAATACGGTAAAACATGTTCAATGTTACGCTCCACCTACCCAAATTATCACATTTCAAAAAATAAAATTGAGTTAACACCCGAAATTAATGTAGATCGTATTTTAGAAGACATAAAAGTAAAATATGAAAAACAACCCATCAATTCGGTAGATGGTGTAAAAATTGAATTTGATAAAGAATGGGTTCATTTACGTAAGTCTAACACAGAACCTATCATTCGTATTTATTCTGAAAGTGAAAGCGAAACTACTGCTGATAATTTGGCAAAAAAAATAATGGCAGATATTCGTGAATTGATAAAAATGCAACAAATTACTGCTTAGCCAAAAAGACAGAATGAATAAATTTGTTTATTCAAAAAAAAATTAATCTTAAGAAAATGAAAATATATTTAGACAATGCCGCAACAACACCACTCGACAAAGAGGTTTTCGATGCAATGCTACCATATATGACTGAACATTTTGGCAACCCATCTTCTATTCATTCGTACGGTAGAAAAACAAGAGCCGCTATTGAAGGTGCTCGTAAAACTGTTGCTAAATTTTTAAATGTATCACCTGCCGAAATTTTTTTCACCTCCGGAGGAACCGAAGCTGATAATCAAGCTATACGTTGCAGCATCCACGACTTAGGAATAAAACATGCTGTTACCACTAAAATAGAGCACCATGCTGTATTACATACATTAGAAGCATTGGAACATGAGGGGAAAATAAAATTAAGCTTTGTGAATCTAAGTTCAAACGGACATGTAGATTTAAATCATCTTGATCAATTACTAAAAGAAAATGAAAGAACATTTGTTTCATTGATGCATGCAAATAATGAAATAGGAAATTTATTACCACTTGAAGAAGTAGGAGCAATTTGTGAAAAATACAATGCTGTTTTTCATGCGGATACTGTTCAAACAATGGGACACTATGCAATGGATTTACAAAAAACGAATGTTCATTTTATTACCTGTGCAGCACATAAATTTCACGGACCAAAAGGCGTTGGTTTCTTATATATCAGCAACAAAGTAAATATTAGTCCATTTATTTACGGAGGTTCTCAAGAACGTAATATGCGTGGTGGAACTGAAAATTTATATGGAATTATTGGATTAGCAAAAGCGCTAGAAATAGCCAGTAGAGATATGATTGAACATAAAAATCATATTACAGAAGTGAAGAACTATATGATTGAACAATTAAAAGCAAGCATACCGGGAGTTGAATTTAATGGTGCTTGTCAGGATAATTGCTTATATACTGTATTAAATGTTCGCTTCCCGAATACCGAAAATGCAGAAATGCTATTATTTAACTTAGATATTGCAGGCATAGCAGCATCGGGTGGTAGTGCGTGTACAAGCGGTAGCAACCAAGGTTCGCATGTATTACGTGGTATAGGAGCCGATGTTACTCGTCCTTCTGTTCGTTTTTCATTTTCAAAATACAATACAAAAGAAGAAGTGGATTATACTGTAAATAAGCTGAAAGAATTATTTGGAGTAAAGGAAATGTCGAAGCTCTAATTTTAAACATAAAAAAATAAAAAATATCAGCTCTTTGAACTAAAAATTATATATTTGCCACCCGATTAAGGATTAAGGAATAGGGATTGAAAAATTAGTTCTTTTAAATTACGTATCATAAATGGCAGTTCGTCTTGATAGCTATCGGGATTCTTCGGAGAACTTTTGAAACGTAAAATTGTTCGTTGAAATTAAACTAAATTATGCGGATGTGGCATTTTTTGCGTTGTAGCAAAAACCGCAGACGCGCTAAGTTCTAACACAAATTGAAGTAAAAATTAAATTATGCGGATGTGGCGTAATTGGCAGCCGCGCCAGACTTAGGATCTGGTGCCGAGAGGCGTGGGGGTTCGAGTCCCTTCATCCGCACTTAAACAAAAACCCTTGAAAGTATCTTTCCAGGGTTTTTGTCTTTTTCAAGAACTCTCTCTCAGCCATGGGGTTAGGGCTAAGAACATTATAGTTTAATTTTACACACCTTGCATCAAACAAAAAATCCCGTACCAAATGGTACGGGATTTTTTGTTTGATTAATCAATTATTATTTAACGATTAATTTAGTAGTGCTAATAGCATTGTTTGTTTGAACACTTACAGTATAGAAACCTTTAGCTAACTCAGCAGCATTGATAAATGCAAAGTGACGACCAGCAGGTTGGTTACCTTTTGAAGTTGTACTTACTAATTTACCTGTTACATCATATAAATTGATAGTAACTGCTGTTTCAGAAGATAATTCATAGTTTACTTGAACATTTTCTGTTGCAGGGTTAGGGAATACATTTAATGACAATGCAGAAGCAGCATTTTCGTTAACTGAAGTAACAAGTGGCCCACGAATCATGATATCATCAATTGCAATCAAGTTATCATCAGTTGAAAAATGGTGGAATGCAATGAATACAGTTTGACCTGCATAAGTATTCAAAGGAATAAAAAATGGACGTAATTGACCACGGTGTGGGTTACCAGCACCAGCAATATCAATATAAGTACCATCTTGTCCATGAACAAAGCCTGCACCAGAAGGACCATAAGTATAAGTACTGAAATTTGTATCAGCACCTAAAGCAGTCATTTCTTTAGCTACAAATAAAGTAGT
>JAEUTT010000251.1 GCA_016787165.1 Bacteroidia bacterium
CAATGAAATAGGAGAGAAACTAAAATTAAAAACACCCGAAATTGCTGAATTTAATGTAGTAAAAGGATTTTTAAACATTGTTATCGCTAATAATTTCTGGTTAAATTATTTTAAGTCATTGGATGGTAAGCCTTTTGTTTCTAATACACTACCCGAAAATGCTCCAACGGTAATGGTTGAGTATTCATCACCAAACACCAATAAACCTTTGCATTTAGGACATATACGTAATAATTTATTAGGTTATTCTGTGGCAGAAATTTTAAAAGCAGCCGGAAATAATGTAGTGAAGGTTAATATTGTAAATGATAGAGGAATACATATTTGTAAAAGTATGTTAGCTTGGCAACGTTGGGGAAATGGGGAAACTCCTGAATCATCTGGTATAAAAGGAGATCATTTAGTTGGAAAATATTATGTGGAATTTGATAAGCAATATAAAAAGGAAATAGAACAACTTGTTGCTATAGGAAAATCAAAAGAAGAAGCAGAAAAAAATGCCCCATTGATGATAGAAATTCAAGAGATGTTGCGCAAATGGGAAGCTGGAGATAAAGAAGTACGCAATCTATGGGAAATGATGAACTCATGGGTGTATAAAGGATTTGATGTTACGTACAAAATGCTGGGGGTTGATTTTGATAAAATTTATTACGAAAGCAATACCTATATTTTAGGGAAAGATATTATTGAGTTAGGTTTAGCAAAAGGAGTTTTCAAAAAACGAGAAGATAATTCTGTATTTATTGATTTAACAACTGATGGATTGGATGAAAAAACATTGTTGAGAGGAGATGGAACATCTGTTTATATTACTCAAGATATTGGAACTGCTGTTAAAAGAGCGGAGGAAGTACCATTTCAAAAAATGATTTACACCGTAGGGAATGAACAAGATTATCATTTCAAAGTGTTGTTTTTGATTTTAAATAAATTAGGTTATGATTGGGCAAAAGGATTATATCACCTATCGTATGGTATGGTTGAGCTGCCCGAAGGGAAAATGAAATCACGTGAAGGAACAGTTGTGGATGCAGATGATTTAATGAAGGAAATGATTCAAACAGCTGAGAATACAACCAAAGAATTAGGTAAAGCAGATGGCTTAAGTGATGTAGATGCCTATAAATTGTATGAAACAATTGGTTTGGGTGCGTTAAAATATTTTATGTTAAAGGTTGATCCTAAAAAGAAAATGTTGTTCAATCCCGCAGAATCAATTGATTTTAATGGAAATACAGCTCCTTTTATTCAGTTTAACTATGTGCGAATTGTTGCTTTGTTAAGAAAAGCAAAAGAAGGATTGTTGAATTATGAAGACATAAACGTGTTTATTCATAACGTGAATTTATTGGAAAAAGAGAAAGACTTGATTGTTAAATTATACCGTTTTAATTCCACTATTCAACAAGCAGCTACAGATTATAATCCTTCAATTGTAGCAAGTTATGTATATGATTTAGCGAAAGAATATAGTCAGTATTATCATGATACACCCATTTTAAAAGAACAACAAAAAGATTTGATTTTATTCCGATTGCATCTTTCAAAATCAATTGGTGAAGCAATTAAATCGGCTATGAGTTTATTAGGAATACACATGCCGGAACGTATGTAGTTTAGTTTTTTATTAAATCTGTTGTAATTTTAGCGGATAATAAACAAAGAGGAATACTCGGTCCTGGATGCACACTTCCTCCACAGAAGTACAGATTTTTTATACGTTTTGAAAAATTAGGATGTCTTAAAAATGCAGCAAATTTATTATTAGATGCATTTCCATAGATAGCTCCAA
>JAEUTT010000288.1 GCA_016787165.1 Bacteroidia bacterium
AGTTGGTGTACGTTTGTTATTCGACTTTATAAAACAAAAATAATTTTAGATTAAATTCATTTCAATGTTGTTTAAAAAAGTAATCACTTTTATTCTTTTACTTATTTGCTCAGCAGCTTTTTCACAAAAAAGTATGTCGCTACTTGTTGCCGAATACGATGAAAATGCGGCATCAAATCATCTTCAACATCTTGTTAAATATACCTTTTTAAATGGGATGATGACAGGCAAAGAAACCATTGTATCAGTTCCTTCAAAGAAAGAGGGGAAAACAGATTATGTACGTTTTGATATTGGGAAATGCAAACTGATAAATAATCAATTTTTAATCACAGGTATTGGGAATGTAATTGATGTTAAAGCAAAAAAAATAGTGGTGTCTGAGCGAGCTGAATTTGTGAAGTATAGTGGCGATAGCATTGTGTTTTATACCAATGATATTTTTAAAGGTAAATTTTATTCAGTATTGAATACAAAAACCGGGAAATATCAAAAGGTTGAAAATGCTAATTACAACCCTTTGCCTAGGCCGGATGTAGAGGCAGATGAAACAACAAAACCTTTTTCAATAACAGCGTATTATATAAATGGTAAAAAAGATGAATTAGTGAAAGATGCTGGATATGGTGAAGCGCAACCACTTTTGGGAGATGATGTAAAAAGAAAATTTCAGTTATTTTGGATAGACAACAAATCATTTTTGTATGCCAACTTTTCTAAAAATCAGCAAAATGCATCTATTTACAAAGTTTCGCTTGATAAGTCTATTGAAAAAATTGCTGACATAACAGAAATTCCAGCCACGGCTGCCAATGCTTTTTTTGAATATGCTGCTGATGGAACTATTGTGTATTCATGTGGTAAAGGAAAATTTAGCATTGATTTAGTAAAAAAGAAAGCCGATAAACTGATGTTGGAAGCTGCTGGAAATAATTTTTTGATTGAAGCAGAAGAAAATGTAAAATATGGACGAGCAATTAAATTTGAAGGAGTGGAAATTGGAAAAAAATGGTGCCATACTTCAAATGCAAAATCAATTAACGGACACATTGCATTGCAAAATGATATTGTTATTGGCTCAGAGAGGTATCCACAAGGAGTTATTGTTTGGAATAATATTACAAAAAAATGGATAACCATTGAAGTGGCTTCATTTGAAGAAATTATAGGTTGGATTGAAGAGTAAAAAATTAAAAGTATTTTTGTATTCATTAGTGAACAGAATTTTATTTAAAATATATGTCAGACGAAAAAATTGTTGTTGGAATTTCACAAGGAGATATTAATGGTATTGGTTTAGAAGTAATCATAAAAGCATTTTTAGATCCTGCTATGCTTGAAATTTGTACTCCGGTATTGTTTAGCTCTCAAAAAACAGTTTCATTTCATCGAAAAGCATTAGGAATAGAAGATTTTAGCTTTAATCCAATTAAAGATTTTTCAGAAATAAACCATAAGCGTGCTAATTTGATAACTGTTTATGAAGAGGATGTTACAATTGAATTAGGGCAACAAACCACTATAGGAGGTACATACGCACTAAAATCATTAGAAGCAGCTGCATATGCTTTGGCGCAAGGCAAAGTTCATGTTCTTGTTACAGCTCCTATTAATAAAGAAAATATACAGTCAGTAGAATTTAAATTCCCTGGACATACCGAATATTTAGAAGAAAAATTTGGCAATGGAAATAGCCTAATGTTTTTAGTTAGCGATACATTACGAGTAGCTGTGACTACCGGACATATTCCTGTAACACAGGTAGCACAAGCATTAAGCATTGATAAAATAGGGAATAAGTTAAAAGCACTAAATAAATCGCTCATTCAAGATTTTGAAATCAGAAAACCTAAAATAGCTGTATTAGGCTTAAATCCACATGCTGGGGATAATGGTGTAATTGGAAGTGAAGAGCAAAATATAATCATTCCTGCCATTGATAAAGCCAAGGAAGAAGGAATGTTAGTATATGGGCCATATCCAGCCGATGGTTTTTTTGGAAATGGAACGTATAAAAATTTTGATGCTGTGTTGGCAATGTATCACGATCAAGGACTGATTCCATTTAAAACTATTTCTTTTAATAGTGGAGTAAATTTTACTGCCGGTCTACCAGTTGTTCGTACTTCACCCGATCATGGCACTGCGTATGATATTGCAGGAAAAGGAATAGCATCTGAAGAATCATTCAGAAGAGCAATTTATACTGCTATTGATATTTATAAGGTTCGAAAATCGTTTGAAAAGCTGAATGCAAACCCCTTGAAAATTAATCCGATAAAAAGAGAGCGATAATTTTACTTGTTTAATTTAAGATACATTTCTGCAATCATTAAATCTTCGGGTGTTGTAATTTTTATGTTTTCTTTATTGCCCGTTGTAAGATGGATTTTTTCTCCCATCGCTTCTAAAACACTTGCATCGTCTGTAAAAGAAGGATGATATGTTTGTAAAAATGCTTTTTTAAGTGTTGAGGATTGAAAACATTGCGGTGTTTGAATGATTAAAAAATTATTTCTGTTTACTGCTTTGTTGCCTTCTTCGTTTATTTCTCTTAATGATTCAGAAATACTAATTGCAGGACTTGCATTTCCTTGAATTTCGGCTAATGAAAAAGCTTCTGTGATGGTTGTGTCACTTACAAGTGGTCGTGCGGCATCATGAATACCTACAATGCAATTATCCGGAACTAAGCTGAGTCCATTTTTAACAGAATGAAAACGTGTTTCACCTCCTTCAGTTAGTAGTATAGGGTAATTAAATTTAAACGTTTTGCAAATAGAATTCCATTGTTCTTGATAGTTTTTTGCTAACACCAATACAATGTGGATATTCGGAATAGTAGCAATAAATTTTTCGATAGTATGCAATAAAATGGGTTTCCCATCTAGCTGAATAAATTGCTTAGGAGTAGAATTGTTCATTCTACTTCCATTGCCACCAGCTACTATGATAATATATTTTTCCAATATTTTTGAATGTAAAACTCCCGCCATTGGCGGGAGTTTTTATAATTGAGTTATAAAATCAGCATAGCATCGCCATACGTATAAAAACGATATTTTTCTTTTACGGCTTCTTTATATGCTTTCATAATTAAGTCATATCCACCAAAAGCTGAAACCATCATTAATAAAGTTGATTCAGGAGTATGGAAGTTAGTAATCATACAATTGGCAACGGAGAAATCATAAGGAGGAAAAATAAATTTATTCGTCCATCCACTGTATGGCTTTACAAAGCCTTCGGTTGAAACGGATGTTTCAATTGCTCTCATTGTTGTAGTTCCTACACAACAAACTTTTTTTCTTGCTTCACGTGATTTGTTTACAATAGCACAATCTTTATCTGAAATAATTACTTGTTCAGAATCCATTTTGTGTTTTGTTAAATCTTCCACTTCCACTGTTCTAAATGTGCCTAAACCAACATGTAATGTTACGTTTGCGAAGTTAACTCCTTTTAATTCCAAGCGTTTTAAAAGTTCTTTGCTAAAATGCAAACCTGCAGTAGGTGCAGCTACAGCTCCTTCATTTTTTGCGTAAACTGTTTGATAACGCTCTTTATCCTCATCTGTTGGTTTCCGTTTAATGTATTTAGGAAGTGGTGTTTCTCCCATTTCTTCTAATGTTTTACGAAAATCTTCGTATGAGCCATCGTATAAAAAACGTAATGTTCTGCCACGAGATGTTGTATTGTCGATTACTTCAGCAACCAATGTATCATCATCACCAAAATAAAGTTTGTTACCAATACGGATTTTACGTGCAGGATCAACTAATACATCCCATAAACGACTTTCTGCATTTAATTCACGTAACAAAAATACTTCAATTTTTGCTCCTGTTTTTTCTTTGTTTCCGTACATGCGTGCAGGAAAAACTTTTGTATCATTTAAAATCATACAGTCGCCATCATTAAAATAACTAAGTACATCTTTAAATTTTTTATGCTCAATTTTTCCAGTTGAGCGATGTACTACCATTAATTTTGCTTCGTCACGATTTTTTGCCGGAGTTTCTGCAAGTAATTCTTTTGGTAAATTAAATTTGAATTGTGATAACTTCATACGTGTTATTTTTTTGAGATAAGAAGTTATGGAATTTGTTTTTTGCGGATAGAAAAACAAGTTTCATAAATCTTACGGGATTAATGATTAATTACAAAATAGGGCGCAAAAGTAATACCTCAAAAGCCGTTTGTCAATAAAAATCGCATTTATTTTATATTTTGCTCCACAAGTGCAGTAAAAGGAGGGTAGATTTAGCTAGCCTTTTTCTGGATAAATCCATAGCGAGATTTTACCGGGGCTATCTTCAATCGTAAAATCGGCACTTTCATTACTTAAGTTAATACGAACTGTTCCATACTTTTTTGAGCTTACTGACCATACAGCAAAACCTTGATGGTCTTGACTGGTGCCATAGTGTTTATCAAAATAGCTTTTAAAGGCATTGTATACCTCTTCTGTTTGTTCAGATTGATTGATAAATATATCTGATTGAATTTCAGAAAGACCTATTTCATCAAACGTATAGGCAATGTTATAGGAAGCACTTGAATCAACTGAAAATTCATAGTATAAATAACCCTCATCTGCTTCCATGGCAGTTGATTTTTCGATAGAAAGTACAGTGTCAATTGAGTTTCCAAGTGATAAACCTCTAAATACGCCATTTTCTGAAATCATTACATTTTCAAATATAGGCCCGTAAGAAGCTAACTCGGATTGAGGTTCGGTACAGGATACAATAAGCAGGAGCACTATAAAAGTATGCCAAATGCTAAGTTTATTTTTTATTGTATTCATGTTGTTGGGTTTACAAATGTAAAACAAAAGAAGCGAACTAGATAAACTCTTGTTTAATTTATTTTACACTATGTTGTACTATTTAGTAATAACAACATTTTTGTCATCAATTGAATTTTCGCCCATAAAACGCAATAGTAGTCGAGCTACCGTGAGCACATCTTTTTGGCAGTATGTAACAATGCGTTTAATGTTTTTTTCTTCCCAATAAACTCTTGCTACATCAGCTCCATCAATATCATCTTTTGGTGTAGGAATGTTAAAAATATCAGCTAGTAGGTTTAATGAAGTAAAGTGTTTGTAGTCGCCAAATTTCCATAGCTCCATGGTGTCAATGTGTTGAACTTCCCAAGGTTTTTTGCCTGCAATATTTAGTGCTTTGGGTAATTTGAGTTCATTGATAAGCATTCGTCTGCATAAAAAAGGGAAGTCAAACTCTTTTCCGTTATGTGCGCAGAGCAAATGTTCTTTTCGGTTAAAATGTTTGCCTAGCAGGGCTGAAAAATCTTTTAAAATTTGTTTTTCATCATCACCAAAAAAGGATTTTATTCTGAATTCCTTATCATTAAAAAAGCCAACCGAAATGCAAATAACTTTTGCAAATTCAGCATAGATGCCGGCTTTTTTATATTGATTTTCGGCTGTTTCAGTGGTTTGAAATTTAAATTTAGCATCCCAAAGGCTACGTGTCGACTTTGGGAGGTCATTATATTTATATACGATGGGAGCAGTTTCTACGTCTAAAAATAAAATGTTTGATAATTTACAATTTTCAAGCATACTATATTTAGGTTTAAATTTTATTATAAATATTCATTTGCAAGGTTTGCCAATTCTGAACGTTCACCTCTTTCGAGTGTAATGTGCGCATACAATGATTGATCTTTTAATTTATCAATTAAATAGGATAGCCCATTACTTTGTGTGTCCAAGTAAGGTGTATCAATTTGATAAATATCACCTGTGAAAATAATTTTAGTGTTTTCTCCAGCACGTGAAATAACTGTTTTTACTTCATGTGGGGTTAAGTTTTGTGCTTCATCTACAATAAAAAATACATTGGATAAACTTCTTCCTCTGATATAGGCAAGCGGACAAACAACTAATTTTTCGTGTTCTACCATTTCGGTAATTTGTTTGTACTCTTTATCTTTTTCGTTGAACTGATTTTTAATGTATTTTAAATTGTCCCACAATGGTTCCATGTAAGGATTTAATTTTGATTTGATGTCGCCAGGTAAGTAACCAATATCTTTATTGCTTAAAGGAACAATTGGTCGTGCTAAATATATTTGATGAAAGTTTCTTCGTTGTTCTAAAGCCCCGGCTAATGATAATAATGTTTTTCCTGTTCCAGCTACACCTTGTATTGATACTAGCTTGATGTCGGGATTCATGATGGCATCCAATGCAAAAGCTTGTTCGGCATTGCGTGGATTAATTCCAAAAGCAGTTACTTTTTTTACTCGTTCAATTACATCTTTTGCCGGGCTGTATGATGCTAGCACAGATTTTGCACCGTTTTTTAGGGTGTAAAAATGATTAGATGTGGGTTTTTGCTTTTTAAGCAACTTGCTAGGCTCACAAAATCCTTTTTCATAAATTTCGTTGATGAGTTCTGTTGGAATTTTTTCCATTTCGCTACGCCCAGTATAAAGCTGCTCATTAACATCCTTTATTTTCCCGGTTTCATAGTCTTCGGCAGTTAAGTTCAACGATTTAGCTTTGATACGCAAATTAATATCTTTGGTAACCATCACTACTTTACGCTTTGGATTGTTTTCGGCTACATACATAGCGGTATT
The DNA here is from genome assembly GCA_016787165.1 of Bacteroidia bacterium. GTDB lineage: Bacteria > Bacteroidota > Bacteroidia > 2-12-FULL-35-15 > 2-12-FULL-35-15 > 2-12-FULL-35-15. The sequence continues at coordinate 6,616 of JAEUTT010000288.1, forward strand.
TAAAATACGATGATCTCCTTTTCGTTCTCCAAATACTTTTTCTGCATCAATTTTTGAATTTTGATGCATTTCAATTTTAATCATTCCATGGCCTTTTCCATTGATATTTATCCAATCTTGAAGCGTGTGTCCATTTGATATTTTATCAATATAACGTGAAAACTCACGAGCCGAAAAGTTTTTGGTGTCATTTCCTTTCTTAAAATTATCTAGCTCTTCTAAAACGGTTATTGGAATTACTACATCGTGTTCTTTGAAATTTTTTACCGCCATGTGGTCGTAAATAATTACCGATGTGTCAAGAACAAAAATCTTTTTCTCTATTGCTTTCGCCATAAACAGAACGTATTTGAAATTATATTTTATAAAACTATTAAAACAATCAATAAATTTTAGGGTATGCCAATAAAGTAATCAACAAAATAGTGTTAATGCCGATTTTATTTTTGTTTTTTATCGAGCACCCGCTGGATATATTTTTCGTTTGGGAGTAAGGAGTTTTGTATTCTTTTGGCGTAATGAATGCTGTCAAGTACTTCTTTTTGCTTGGTTTCAAGCAAAAGCTTTTGATATTCTACTTCTTTTTTCTGAGACTCAATAATTGTATTGGCTTTTTGCTTTTGTTTATAGCTTCTGTAAATAAAAACGGAGATGATAACCATGATACCAATTCCTAAAATAAAATAATTGCGTTCGGTGTTCTGCTTTTGAATTTTTGAAGATTGTTTTAGGATTTCGGCATCTTTTAAAAGTAATTCTTTGTCTTTTTTTTCTGTTTCGTACTTTTTATCTAACTCTGAAATTTGCTTGGCTGTATTTTCATTTAATAAGCTATCCTTGTATTTAACAAATAGTACATGATTATCATAAGCATTTTTGTAATTCCCTTTTCGTGCATAGGTGTTTGCTAGCATTTCGTAAGCATACTTTATATTGTCCATTCCTCTTACTTTTAATGCTAAATCTAGGCTTTTGGTTTGCCACTCAATGGCTTTTTCATAGTCACCTAATTCAGTATAAACACTTCCGATATTATCATAGACATACATTAATCCGCTTGTGCTGTTAAGTTTTTGGTAGATGTTGTGTGATTGTATAAAATAATTTAGCGACTTATTTAAATCTCTTTGATGGTAGGCTGTAATTGCCATCCAAGTATATAGGTTGGATAGTCCATTATCGTACTGTAATGAGTCATATATTTTTTTTGCTTCAGCATAATTTTTTTTAGCCTCTTCATAATTGTTATTCATATTGTGAATAATACCTACTGCTGTGATTAAATTTGCATAGTCAATTGGTAATTTAAGTTCTTTGTAAAGTGCTAGTGAAGCTTGGTAATATTCCATCGCTTTACCAATTCTGCCCATATCTTTATATAAACTACCCATAGCATATTTAATTCCGGCAATTCCGTGCTTAGAGTTGATTTGCTCATAAATAGCAAGTGATTTTAAGAAATATTTTAAGGCTTCCGTTAAATTACCTTTATACCGAATAGCTTCACCTATTAGCTTTAATTGCTCTGCTATTGAAGCTTTGTCGCCTAGTTTTTCGAAAATTGAATGTGCTTTTGTGTAGTGCGAAATAGCAGAGTCGTATTCTGATATATCTTCTGCTAGATAGCCTCTATACATATAAGAAATGGCTATTCCTCTCAAGTGATTTAATGTTAAACTTAAATCTCTTGCTTTATTGATGTAATAGAGTGATGAATCTTGATTAATATACTCATATTCTTTTGCTACTCGATTGTATGCGTTAGCAAGAAGGGTGTCTTTTTTTTGTTTGGAAATATAATTTTTTAGGGAATCTATTTTAGTGTTTTGAGCAGAAATAAAAAAAGTGTTGGCAGAAATAAAAAAAAATACGAACAAATATTTTTTCATTTTGCCTGGTTTTAAAGTGTTAAAAAATAAAAATTATTTTTTTGGAAGCTATTAATTGAGTTAAACTCTGATCCCAATTATCAAAATATCATCTACTTGTTCTAAATTTCCCATCCAGTTTTCAATGGTAGAGCTTAAAATTTGTTTTTGCTCTTCCATTGGTTTGTGTGAATTAGTCAGTAAAAGCTCTTGCAATTGTTTGTATTTAAATTTTTTTCCTTTTTCGCCACCAAATTGATCTGCATATCCATCAGTGAAAATATAAATGATATCGTTTTTTTGTAAATCAATTGTTTGAAGTGTGTATGGTAATTCTTCTTTAGGCGATTTTCCTACAGGCATTTTATCGGATCCGTATTCAATTACTTTACCATCACGAACAAGCCACAAAGGGTTATTGGCAGCAGCAAAATTTAGTTTCATGTCTTCAAAGTCGAATGCGCACAAAACGCAATCCATACCATCTTTACTTTCTTCTTCGCTACCTTCGGGGTTTAAAGAGGCAATGATTCCTTTTCGAACATTATCGAGAATTTCATTTGGTGCAATTAAGTTTTTTTCAATAATGGATTCATTTAATTTAGAAACGGCCATCATACTCATTAATGCACCAGGGACTCCGTGTCCGGTACAGTCGGCAGCACTGATATAAAAAATTTCTTTTTTGCTTCCTTGATGTTTGTGTGATAGTGCATAATAAAAATCGCCACTAACAATGTCCTTTGGTTTGTAAAGGATAAAAAACGGTTTTGTTTCTACTAATGTTTCCATGTGTCTAAATTATGATTTTTTATTTAATCTATTAATATTTTTTTCAATGTATTTTTCATTTGGTAAAAGAGAAAGCTGTATTCGTTTGGCATATTCAATACTGTCAATGATTTCTTTCTGTTTGGCTTCTACCAGCTGTTTTTGAAATAAAATGATTTCGTTTGCTTTTTGTTTTTGTCGGTACCCACGAAAAACAAAAACTAAAAAGATTGCTAGTAGCGCAAAGCCGACAATAAAATAGTTTCGTTCTTTTTCTTTTTGGTTTAGTTTTTCCTTGGCAATAATGTCTTTTTTATCTTGTTCTGATTTGGCTATAGCTTCTCGTTTTTCAAACTCATAATTCATTTCTTTTCGGGTTATTTCATTATTTTTTTCTTCACTAAATATGCTGTCTTTTAATTTCATTGCATGTTGGTAATGTTCCAATGCATTTTTGTAGTTTTTTGTGGTTTGGTATAAATTCGAAAGGTGCTCTGCCGCTTCCATTTCTTGTTTCATCAAGCCTAATTCTTTACTAGCTTTAAAAGATTTTTTTAGATATTTTTCGGCTTCTTGGTAGTTGTTGTTCTTTAAATAAATATAGCCGACATTGCTCCAGCTTATCACAATTCCCATTTGATTACCTATAGCTTCATACAATTTTAATGATTCTAGATAGTTTATGAGTGCGCTATCGTATTTTGATAGTGATTTATATACATTTCCTATGCTACCGTAATTAATTGCCATTCCTCTTTTGTTTTCAACACTTTGGTATATTTTTAATGCTTTCTTGTGGTATTCAAGCGCTTTTTGAAATTCTTTCATCCCTTTATATACATTGCCGATATTACCTAAGTCTGCGGCCATTCCTTTTTTATTTCCTATCTCTTCATCTATTTTTAGAGCATTAAGGTAGTATTCTAATGCTTTTGAATATTCATTTTGATTTTTGTAAACAAGACCAATATTACTTAAACAAGAGGCTATTCCTTTTTTGTTATTAATTTCTTCTTCGATTTTCAATGATTTGAAATAAAAATCTAAAGCAAGAGGAAAGTTGGCTTTGGTAAAATTGCACGTGCCTATGTTTCTTGATGTTTCAGCTATTCCCTTTTCCCATTTAAGCTGTTTGGCTAACAATAAAGCTTTATTGCCATAAGAAATAGCTGAGTCGGCATTAATATCCATGAGTTCCCAAACTAAATCATTTAAATGGTTTATTTTGTTTGTGTCATTAACCTCTTTGTTAGTAAGTGTTATCAATGAATCTATTTTTCTGTTTTGTGAAAACAAAGAAGCAATAGACCCCCCCAAAAGCAAAAAACAAAATGTGTATTTTTTCATTTAACTATTCTTTTTTAATTTGTTGGAGATGTATTTTTCACTCGGTAAAATAGATTGTTGAATACGCTTTGCATAATTAATACTATCAATAATTTCTTTTTGTTTTTCTTCTACTAAATTTTTTTGGTGTTCTACAATTTGTTTTTGCTCTTCAATAATTAATTTTTGTTTTCGTATGGCATTAAATCGGTTATACATAAATCCAGCAAATAGTATAACCATTGAAAGACCTCCAAATAGTGCAATTTGTTGGTTTTTTTTTAATTTTATTTCTGTTTGTTGTTTCTCTATTTGAGCATTTAAAATTTCTTTTTGTTTGGAATTGGATATACTGTCGGCAATATGCTGTTTTTCATAGTTAAATATAAATTCTTTTTCTAATGTAGCTTTAAGGTTGTCTTGGTTTATTAGACTATCTTTTATTTCAACGTACTTTCTGTAGTAATCTAAGGCTTGTGTTGGGTTGTTAATTTTTTTGCTTAGTTCATAATAGTATAGGTATGCGTATTTAAGCTCTTGTAAAGAGCCTATTTCAATTGCTAGTTCTAGAGATTGTTGAATATATTTTTTAGCATTTTTATAATCATTTTGTTCAATACACATAGCTCCTTTTTTATTGCTAATAGAGCAAATTCCTCTTTTATCTTTTATAGATTCAAAAATAGATTGAGCAGAGCAATAGTAATCCCAAGTTGTTTTGTATAAAAGGGTCCAATCTGGGCTTCCTTTTGTTGCAAATTTTGATAATTTATAATAATAGGAATTTCCCATGTTTGCATAATTAGTTGCAATCATCTTGTGGTTTTCTATTTCTTTTGAAATAGCTAATGAACGAGAGAAATAATCAATAGCTTTATCATATTCTTTTGTTTCATTGTATATTATCCCAATGTTACCAAGGTGTCGGGATACTCCATTTTTGTTTCCAAGTTCGGTATCAATTTTAACAGCCTTATTTGCATATTCGATGGCTTTTTCATATTCTTTTTGTGACTGGTATACTAACGCAATGTTTCCATAATTGGTTGCCATACTTTTTTTGTTTTTTATACGCTCATTAATCTGTAGTGCTTTAAAGTGGCAGTTGATTGCTAAAGGATAATTCCCTTGAGAATAATACGCTCCTCCCATGTTACCTATACATGCAGACTGAATTTTTTGTGCCCAATTTTTTATTACAGCATTCGTGTCATTTAGATGCGGATTAACGATTAATATTGCTGATTCATACGTTTTTATAGCATTCGGGTAGTCGCTTTTTAAAAATAGATCCCATCCTAGAAATTTAAGGACTTCGGCTTCACGAATTTTATTTTCTCTAGTTCTATCTTTTGTATATAATTCTGAAGCCTTTTCTTGTGCTTTTTCATGATAAAAAAAAGTGGAATCTATATTTATATTGATATAATAGTTCCCTAAGTTTATATAGCAATTATAATAAACTGTATCGTGATTTTTTTCTGATAACACATTTAACACAGAGTCTATATTTCCTCTATTCCCTTTATTAGCAAATGCTGAAAGAGTGATGGTGTAAAATGAAAATAAAAAAATGGATCTCATTCTCGTTGTTTTAAAGAATTCACTTTTTGTTCAATATATTTCTCACTTGGCAAAATAGACATTTGAATACGTTTAGCATAATTAATACTATCAATAATTTCTTTTTGTTTTTCTTCGACAAAATGTTTTTGATGCTCTACAATATGCTTTTGTTTTTGGATTACCAATTTCTGTTTTTGTGTTGTTCTCAAGCTTCTAAAAATAAACACAGAAAAAGCGGCAACAAGTAATAAAACTATAGAAATGAGTATTAAAATATATTTTTGTCGTTGCTTTTCGGTTTGTGCAATAGCATCTTTTTTGTCTTGTTTTGCTTTTGTTTCAGCTTCTTTTTTATCAAAATCGTATTGCATTTGCTGTTGAACTATTTTTTTTGTGTTTTCTTCATTGTTTAGGCTGTCTCGATAATTTATGAATAACATGTAATTGTTTAGTGCGCCTTTAAAGTCGCCTAAAGAGCTATCGACTTTTGATAAATTTCGATAACACTCTTTAATAGATTCTTTAGAACCAACTTCCCTTGAATATTTTAATGCTTGTTTTAACCATATTTTTGCATCTTGAATTTGACCTGTTTGAGTGTAAATACTTCCAATATTTAAATAAGCATCAGCAACTCCTTGTTTGTTCCCTATTTTTTCATAAAGGTTCTGTGATAAGAGAAAATTATCAAGTGCAATTTTATATTCTTTTTTTTCAGCATATATGCCACCAATGCTAATATAAATTGCAGCTATGCTATTTTCATCACCGATAGTATTTAACAATTCAAGTGATTTTAAAAAATAGTCAAGAGCTTCAGCATGTTTTTTCTGATTTTTGTAAACAACACCCATATTTACATAACAGATTGCTTCACGGTGTTTGTTGCCAATGCTTTTTACTATTGCAAGGCATTTTGCAAAATAGTTTAATGCTTCATCATTGTTTTGTAATAAAAAATACAATGAACCAATATTATTGTATGCTCCAGCTGCTCCCTTTTTATCACCAATTTCCTCTTTAATTTTTAGTGATATAAAATAATTTTTAAGTGCTTCGGGGTAATTTCCTTGACTTTTTAAAACAATGCCTATGTTTGTGTATGAAGCAGCAATACCTTTTTTGTCATTAATTTCTTGCCTGTATTTAAGTGAGGCATAATGTTTTTCGAGTGCTTCATTCAGTTTTCCTTGATATTCAAGAATGTTTCCAAT
>JAEUTT010000330.1 GCA_016787165.1 Bacteroidia bacterium
TGCACTATCTGTTTGGGTTGTTTTTTTTGATAAAAACGATTTAAGCACACAGCTTGAATTAAGAAAAGATGTAAAAAAACTTGAAGAAGAGCGTAATTATTATGCGAAAGAAATCGAACACATTACTTCTGATATATTGGAATTAAATACAAATCCGAAAACACTTGAAAAATTTGCAAGAGAGAAATACCTAATGAAAAAAGACAATGAAGATATTTTTGTAATTGTGGAGGTAACAAAATAAGCTACATTGGTAAATACACAACCTTTTTAGTATCAAAAAAAGGTTCATCAAAATAGTCTTTCAAATCATACAATACTACTCTTTTTTCAAACGATTTCAACTCCTCTTTCAAGTCTCCACCTTTTAAATAAAGTATGCCATTCGGCAAATTATTAAATTGCTTTTTTGAAACTTTATTTTGCACCCATTTATAAAAAGCAGGAAATTCAGTCACTGCTCTACTAACAATAAATTCAAAATTTTCTTTTACTTCTTCTGCCCTTTTATGTTCGGCCTTTAAGTTGGTTAATCCAATTGCAGAAGCTATTTCATTCACTACTTTTATTTTTTTACCAATTGAATCAACTAGGTAAAATTGAGAGTCGGGGAACAAAATAGCTAAAGGAATACCAGGAAATCCTCCTCCGCAACCAACATCCATTATTTTTGTTCCCGATTTAAAAGACATTACCTTTGCTATTCCTAGTGAATGTAGTACATGACGTTCGTAAAGTAGTTCAATATCTTTACGTGAAATCACATTTATTTGTGCATTCCAATGTTCGTATAATGATTGTAACAGCTCAAATTGTTTTATTTGAGTTACCGTTAATTCAGGAAAGTATTTATGTAAGATAGCAATCACTTATATTTTGCCTTCTGAATTTTTTAATATATTGGCTAAAAACTCTCTAGCTCTAAATAATTGAGCCTTAACAGTTCCAAGAGGTAAATCTAATTTTTCTGAAATTTCTTCATAGGATAATTCTTCGAAATAACGCATTTCAACCAATACTTTATAGCGAGGTTTTAATTTATCTACTACATCACGCATTAATTTCACTTTTTGTTTTTTCTCCATATTCTCTTCTGGAGTAAGTCCTGTAGCTTTGATATCTCTTGTCATAGATGAACCTTCTTCATCTTCAAAGGTTTTATCAATTGAGAGCGTTACCATTTTTTTTCTGCGAATGAAATCAATGGCATTGTTGGATGCTATTTTAAAAAGCCAAGTGCTAAAAGCGTAATTAGGTGCATATTGACTTAAACGTTTAAATGCTTTACCGAATGCTTCAATCGTTAAATCGTCTGCGTCATCCTTATTATTTACCATTTTCAGCAGCATAAAATAAACTGAATCACGGTATCTTCCCATCAATTCGGCATATGCTTTTTGATCACCATTTTCGAGTGCTGCACGAATAAGGTTACAATCGTAAACAGCTTTTTCTGAAAGGTTTGAATCAAATTCTAATTCATCCATAGTATCAATTTTATTTCCATTTATTTTTTTTCATCACCATATTCGACAACGAAATCATAGGGTAAATAATCAACAAAATCAATTCTATAATAGGAGTAAAAAATAGCAAATCTTTCTCTCCTAATTTTTTCATCGACTTGTTAAAGATAATCATTTGTATTATTAATCGCAAAGCAAAAACAGATAATACTACAATTGGCTGAAATTGGAAGATTAATACCGCAATGAAACTTAAAAAAAACAAATACTGAGCTAAACTGATTGATATTAAACGAGATTTACTCCAAAAATTGTAATGTTTAAAAGTGGTAATGTGTCTTCGTTTTTGTCGAAACCAGTCGCGATAATTTTTCTTCACACGAGAAATTGTATGCGTATCAATATCTATCTCTATTTTAGAATTTTGTTTCGTTGCTGCTTCATTTACAAACAAGTCATCATCACCTGACTCAACATAATAATGCGATGCAAAGCCTTTCATTTTAAAAAACAATGATTTCTTATAGGCTAAGTTACGCCCTGTTCCCATATATGTTTTACGAGCCAATGCGAATGATAAAAATTGCAATGCAATCATAAACGTATCAAAACGAATAATTTTATTTAAAAAGCCTTTTTGTTTTTCATAGGCACCATATCCAAGCACAATTTCTGTTTCGGCATCAAAATGTTGCATCATGTTTTTAAGCCACTGGTTACTATTGGGCTTACAATCAGCATCTGTTAACAGAAGACATTCATGAGAGGCTCCTTTTATTCCCATCATTAAAGCAACTTTTTTACCATGAGAATAATATTCATCTTCTTTAATGGTTACAATTTTTAAATTGGAGTGCTTCTTTGAGAATTCTTTTAAAACATCCCCTGTATTATCAAAAGAGCAATCATTTACCACTACAACTTCAAATTCAGGGTAATCTTGATTAAAAACAAGTGGTAAAAATTCTACCAAATTGTCATCTTCATTTCGCGCACAAATAACAATACTAGTTGAAGGGAATCTTGATACTAATTCTTTTTTCTTATAAAATGCCAACCGAGAGAAGTAACCGCAGTAAAACCACATCTGCATCAAAAATGCAAATGCAAATACACCAAAAACTACTAATCCGTATGAAAATGTGGTAAAATCTGTACTATTAAACATATAATAAAAAAACAAAGAATTTCTTTTAATCTTAAACAAAAATACCTTTAACACTTACACGGTAATGTATTATCTTTGGCAGGATTTAAACAAAGTAATTAACAATTGAAACAATCGCAATTAAAGTGCTTGGGCACAATGCTTCTAGACTAGCTTTAATTCAACGGAATAAATGAAATTTACAATATCACATACCGATAAAGGAAGTAAAGCAAGAGCAGGAGAATTAATTACAGACCACGGAACCATAAAAACGCCTATTTTTATGCCTGTTGGGACAGCCGGAACTGTTAAAACAGTTCATCAGCATGAACTAAAAGATGATATTAAAGCGCAAATAATTTTAGGCAACACCTATCATTTGTACCTTCGTCCAGGACTTGATACAATAGAAAAAGCCGGAGGCTTACATAAATTTAACGGATGGGATTTGCCACTATTAACAGATAGTGGAGGATACCAAGTATATTCCCTTTCAAATCAAAGAAAACTAAGCGAAGAAGGCGCAAAATTTACTTCACACATCGATGGCAGTAAACATTTTTTTACTCCTGAAAATGTAATGGATATCCAACGAACCATTGGAGCTGATATTATTATGGCATTTGATGAATGTACACCTTATCCTTGTGAATATGATTATGCAAAAAAATCAATGGAAATGACACATCGTTGGCTAAAAAGGTGCTGCACTCGTTTTGACGAAACAGAAGGAAAATATGGCTACTCACAAACCTTATTTCCCATTGTACAAGGAAGTGTTTACAAAGATTTAAGAGTACGCTCGGCAGAGTTCATTGCATCTCAAAACAGAGAAGGAAATGCAATTGGGGGATTATCCGTAGGTGAACCAGCCGAAGACATGTACGCAATGACTGAGACAGTTTGCTCAATTT
>JAEUTT010000385.1 GCA_016787165.1 Bacteroidia bacterium
TAATTCCATCTTTTATTTTAAATCATTATGAAACAAATTAGCATAAACGAATATTTAAACTCAAATAATCCTTGGAGTAAAAGATTATTAGGTCTAACTCAATTTCAGAAAAAACGTGATACTCAACAAATAGAAAACGAGTACAATCTAGACAAATATGGAAAGTTGCTTGAGTTTGACTTTAAAACAATTGAAGAGTACAAATCGAAAGAATTTGAACTGGCGGGTCTGAATCCAATTAGTGGAGAAATGATTATTTCAATTGAAGATGACTTATTTAAAGCATCTGTATCTGAAGCACGAAAAATGTATTATGATTTAATTAAATCATTAGTTTCAAAATACAAGTCAAAAAATATTTGCGAATTAGGTTGCGGATACGGCTATAACTTGAGTCTTCTAGATATTAATGGTTACGGAGGAGAATATTCAATAAATGCAGTTAAACTCGCTAAAAAACTAGGGTTAGATGTAACTGAATTTAATTATTACAATGAAGCAGATTACAATTTTATCAAACCCGATAGTACAATATTTACAGCCCATAGCATAGAGCAGATCCCTGATGCTACGATAATCATCGATTCTTTAGAAAAACAAAAAAATAAAATAAACTATATTATTAATATCGAACCTACAGTAATTGAAGGTAGAAATTCGTTTTTAGGCTTGCTAAGAAATAAGTATATGGAATTAAATGACTATAACAGAAATTTATTATGTATACTTCAAAACAGAAAAGACATTGAAATACTTGAATTAAATATAGATTCATTTGGTTTAGTACCACTAAACACTGCAAATACTATTGTGTGGAGGTTCAAAAAATAATGACTCGCCCTTCTTCAATGATAGGAATAATTACTCAAGCACGCATGACAAGTACTCGCTTGCCGGGAAAAGTATTCAAAGAAATAAATAATAAATCATTGCTTCAATACCATATTGAGCGATTACAAAAAATGGGATTTGAAATTTGCATTGCCACTACCATTAATGATTCCGACAATATAATTGTTGAGTATGCAACAGAAAAAAACATTTTATATCACAGAGGAAGTGAACATAATGTATTGTCGCGTTATTACGAAGCTGCCCTCAAGTTTAAATTTGATACTATTATTCGTGTTACTTCCGACTGCCCACTTATAGATCCTCATTTAATCAGAAATGCACTCGAAAAATATATTCAACTGAATAATGTTAACTTATACATGAGCAATGGACTTGAACGTACTTTTGCTCGTGGATTCGATTTTGAAATTTTCAGCTTTCAACAGCTAGAACAAGCATATAAAAATGCAAAAGAAGAAAGCGATTTAGAACATGTAACACCTTATATCTGGAAAAATAAATCAGGAAATACTGAACTGTACACCATAAAACAAATTCCAAATAACAGCCATTTACGCATTACTGTTGACACACCGGAAGATTTTGATTTAATAAAAGTATTGATTGAAAAATACAAAGCAAATGAATTACCTTACAACGAAATTGAAGATATATTAAACGAACATCCCGAGTTAATTGCCATCAATAAACATATTGAACAAAAAAAAGTATAAGCATGCGTAATGTTATTATAAGAGCAGATGGAGGTTCATCAATAGGAATGGGACATGTGGTTCGCTGTTTGGCTTTGGCAGAAATGCTAAAAAATGAATTTGAAATTAAATTTGCGATTCAAGAACCTTCCGATATTGCATTAAATTTAATAAAAGAAACTACCAATAACATTATCGTACTACCTGCTACTGATAATTACCAGCAAGATGTATCTAACTTTATACACTACGTAACAGATCAAGACATTGTAGTAATTGATGGATACAATTTCACAACCGAATACCAACAAACATTAAAAAATAAAGGATGTAAACTAGTAGCTATTGATGATTTACATGCTTGGCATCAATTGGCAGATGTAATTATTAATCATGCAAGTGGCATACAAGAAAATGATTATTCAGCAGAAAAATACACCCAATTTTGTTTAGGTTTAAATTATGTTTTATTGCGACCTGAATTTTTAAATGCTAAAAAGTCGACTAGAAAAATCATTCAATTAAAAAAAGTATTTATTAGCATGGGTGCTGCTGACATTGGTAACAATACAAAAAAAATAACTGAAGCTTTATTGTTTATTGATTCTATACAAGAAATAAACTTAATGGTTTCGGGCATTAACCCACATATAAAAGACATAGAACGATTAATGCTTATTAGCAATAAGGTAAAAACACATTATAACCTTTCGGCAAAAGAACTTTCCGTTTTATTAAACAAATGCGATGTAGCCATTTGCCCAGCAAGCAGTATTGCATTAGAAAGTTGTGCCATTGGTATTGGACTAATTTCGGGTTATACAGCCGAAAATCAATTGGGAAATTTAAACGGTTTAATAAAACACAAAACTTTGATTAACTTTGATAACATAAATCAACTAAGTATAAAAGAAATCATTCAAAAAATGGAGCGATTAATCCCCTACCCTTCTGTTTTTAATGAACTAATAGAAAACCAAAAGCGAATGATTGATGGAAAATCATCAGAAAGATTGTTGAATATTTTTAAAAGTTTGAATTAAATGAGTGAACTAAAATTTCGATTTGCAGAAATTAAAGATACTGATCTATATTTCAATTGGGCAAATGATATCGATGTTAGACAAAACTCTTATAATCAAGAAGCAATAAACTACGAAAACCATGTGAAGTGGTTTAAAAGTAAATTAAATTCAAATAATTGTTTTTTTTACCTATTTCTTAATAATTCTGAAGATCCTGTCGGCCAAGTTAGGATTGACAAAAATGAAGAAATTATAATTGGAATTTCAGTAGATAAAAAATTTAGAGGCAAAAATTTGTCTTCTCAAATGATAAGAATGGCTTCAGATGATTTTTTAAAAAACAATACTGGTGCAGTAATAAATGCATACATTAAAGAAAACAATGAGGCATCGTACAAAAGTTTTATTAATGCAGGATTTATTGAGAAAGAAGTCGTTTTAATTAATAATCATAATAGTTATAAACTGTGTAAAAAAATATGATACACGAATTCAAAATAGACAATATATATATAGGTAATAACCACAAACCATTTGTAATTGCCGAAATGAGTGGCAACCATAACCAATCGCTTGAAAGAGCTTTAGAATTAGTAGATGCAGCAGCAGAAGCTGGTGCACATGCACTAAAGTTACAAACCTACACGGCAGACACTATGACATTGAAAGGTGCACTTACTATAAATGATAAAAATTCATTGTGGAACGGACAAGAACTGCACGATTTGTATAAAATGGCCTATACACCCTGGGAATGGCATAAAGCTATTTTTGATAGAGCCAAAGAAAAAGGGATGATTGCTTTCAGTTCCCCTTTTGATGAAACAGCAGTAGATTTTTTAGAAACACTTAATGTACCTGCGTATAAAATTGCATCATTTGAAAACACACACCATCCCTTATTAAAAAAAGTAGCATTAACTGGTAAACCTGTAATTGTATCCACAGGGGTAACAAATCAATCAGATATTGATGAGGCAGTTGAAGTACTTAAAAAAAATGGATGCAAACAAATTATTCTATTAAAATGCACTA
>JAEUTT010000410.1 GCA_016787165.1 Bacteroidia bacterium
TTTTATATCTTTGTTAGCCTAATTATTACAAAAACATGCAAACAATTAAAAATTATATCAATGGCGAACTAGTTGACCCCATTGGTAAACAATATATAGATAATTACAATCCTGCAATCGGAAAAGTATATTCACTTATTCCAGATTCTGACGAACGAGATGTTCAATTAGCTACAGAAGCAGCACTAAATGCATTTCCTTCTTGGAGTATTACTCCTAAAGATGAACGTTCTCGTATCATGCTAAAAATATCAGAATTAATTGAGAAAAATTTGGAACGTTTTGCTCTTGCCGAATCTATAGACAATGGCAAACCTGTTTCACTTGCACGCATAGTAGATATACCAAGAGCAGCAGCAAATTTTCATTTTTATGCTACTGCTATTTTACATTATGCTTCCGAAAGCCATTCTATGGAAGATACTGCTATCAATTATACCGTTCGAACTCCTGTTGGAGTAGCAGGTTGTATATCGCCATGGAATTTACCTTTATATTTATTCACCTGGAAAATAGCACCGGCAATAGCATCCGGCAATTGTGTTGTTGCAAAACCATCAGAAGTAACGCCAATGACTGCTTATCTTTTAAGCGAGCTGTGTATTGAAGCGGGTTTACCTAAAGGAGTGTTAAACATTGTTCATGGATATGGTCATAAAGTTGGTAGTGCAATAACATCACACTCTAAAATTCCATTAATTTCATTTACCGGAGGAACTAAAACCGGTGCCGAAATTGCAAAAGTAGCAGCTCCAATGTTTAAAAAACTTTCATTGGAATTAGGCGGTAAAAATCCAAACATCATTTTTGCTGACTGCGATTTTGAAAAAATGATCAAAACAACATTAAACTCTTCTTTTGCAAATCAGGGTCAAATTTGCCTTTGCGGATCAAGAATATTTATTGAAAAATCAATCTATGAAAAGTTTAAAACCGAATTTGTTACTCGCGTAAAACAAATGAGAGTTGGAAATCCTGCCGATGCTGAAAGTAAATTGGGTGCTGTTGTTTCAAAACCACACATGGAAAAAGTTTTATCCTATGTTGAATTAGCAAAGCAAGAAGGAGGAACGGTATTGTGCGGAGGCCATCAGGTAAAGCTAGACGGTGAATTTTCAGAAGGTTATTACATTGCACCAACGGTTATTGAAGGATTAGAATACAATTGTAGAACCAATCAAGAAGAAATTTTTGGACCTGTTGTTACCATTACACCATTTGAAACAGAAGAAGAAGTGTTACAGTTTGCAAATAGCACACAATATGGCTTAGCTTCTATTGTATGGACCGAAAATTTAACACGTGCACACCGACTAGCAAATAATTTACATGCTGGAATTGTATGGATTAACTGTTGGTTATTACGCGACTTAAGAACCCCATTTGGTGGAGTAAAAAGCTCTGGAGTTGGAAGAGAAGGAGGGTTTGAAGCACTTCACTTTTTTACCGAACCGAAAAATGTATGTATTAAAATAAAGTAAATTATACCTTTTGCTTTATTTCTTCTATTTGTAATACATGACGTTTAGTATGCGCCATTAAAAAATGAACCCAATCCAATTTTGTCATTTCCCCTAAACGAGGATGCTGAATAGTTTGCTTTTCATTTTCAATCGCATTTAATTTTATATGAGAAATTATTTTTT
>JAEUTT010000573.1 GCA_016787165.1 Bacteroidia bacterium
ATCATGATAAAATTGTGAGTATCATTAGTGAATTACCGGAGGATGAATTACAATTGATTGAGATGCGTTTTTTTGAAAAAAGAGCGTTTAAAGAAATTGGAGAAATTTTAAATATTACAGAAAACAATGCAAAAGTAAAAACGTATCGAATTATTGAAAAATTAAAAAAAATAGTCAAATAATATTTGAATATATAATTACAACTCAAATGAAACGTAAAATTAATATTAACCGTCCAGAAGTGGACTCCGAAGAAATTGCTAAACGAAAGGATTTTGACTCGGTTTTAAAAGCAACAAAAGCTACTGGAAAACCATTGATTAAAAAAACTTGGTTTTTATCTAGTCTTGTTGTTGCCACCATTGCCATTGTTACCACTACTGTTTTGTTAAATAAAAACAATGTATACCAAACATCTATAAATGATGTAAATGATAGCTTAGTCCTCGAAAAATTTTATAAAACGGAAGAAGCCAAACCTTGCATTGCTCCACCAATTGAAGGGCTAAATATTCCTTATACAACTTATAAGGTTATGGCCGAAAATGGAGGAACATTTGAATTCAAAACAGGTTCAACTTTTACAGTTCCTAAAAATGCTTTTGTCAATCAAAACGGAACTATCCTAAAAGGCGAAGTAGAAATCCGTTACCGCGAATTTCACGATATGGTAGATGTGTTTGTTGCAGGTATACCGATGACCTACGATAGTGCTGGAACACGTTATCATTTTGAATCGGCAGGTATGCTAGAAATGCTCGCATATCAAAATGGAGAACAAGTTTACATGGCAAAAGATAAAAGTATAGAAGTTCAATTAGCATCCAATAATTCGGATCCTAAATTTAACTTATATAAACTCGATACACTTAAAAACAATTGGTCATGCCTTGGAAAAGACAAAATAGTAAGTACTTCAACAAAAAATGAGTTTACAGAAGATATGAGCCATGAGCAAATTGTAATCGCAAATAATTTAAAAGAACTCGAAATAAAAAAATCAACTATTAGTACTGAAAAACAAAACAAAGTATCAACATTGCCACAATTGCCTATTGAGCCTAAAAAACCACAAAAATCAAAAGATGACTTTTACACATTTAATCTTGCTGTAGATCCGAAGGAGTTTCCCGAATTAGTAGTTTATAAAGATGTTTTATTTGAGGTTGGTGCTGAAAATAAAAACTTTTCAAAATCAATGTATGATATCACTTGGGATAATGCCTACATTAAAAATGGAACTGTTAAAAACGAAAATTATATGCTTACTCTTCAAAAAGGAAATAAAAAGTATGATTTAATAGTATATCCCGTTTTTGAAGGAAAAAGTTATGACAATGCTATAAAAACATTTCAGGAAAAATTTGAAAAATATAATTCAGCACTTGTGAAACGCGAAACGCAAGAAAAACAAATTGAAGCCGAATACCAAACAAAATTAGCAGAAATAAAACGCAAACAAGATGAGTTAGAACGTAAATGGAAAGCCGAGCAAAACAACCAGTTTAATGCAATGGATACTGAGCAAAAAGTAAAGCGATTGTTTACAATGAATAGCTTTGGAGTTTATAATTGTGATAATCCAATGAGTTATCCTAAAGGAGCCAATTATAATGCACAACTCTCTAATAACAATGGAGCTAAATTACTTATTTATGATGTTTACTTGGTAGATAAAAGTTTAAACGCAATGTTTACATTTACAAAAAATCCTATTTATAATTTTTCTTACAACCCCCAAACAAATAATATTTTATGGACAGTAGAGCATGGGAAATTATACTACTTACTACCAGAAGATTTCAAATCTTTAAAAAATGGTTCAGGCTTTGCGACTATTCAATTAAAGCGTGTAGAACAAAAATTTAAAACTCCGGAAGAAATGAAAGAGTTTTTTGGAATTTAATAGTATTTGAAAATAGCATCAATTATAAAAGCACATTACCAAGCTCTGTTTGTACTAAACAGAGCTTGTTTATTAGCTTTATTTGTACTCTGCTCTATTATTACTTATGCACAATCCGACTCTTTATCAAAAAGGGGAACCATTAAAATAGGGAAACAAAAAGATACAGTATACATCCAAGCAAGTGCTCGTTTTAATGTATATCAACCAAGCGAAATAAAAACAGGAAATAGTTATAAAGATTTTGTAAAAGCGAGCAAAGAAATGAATGCTTTACGCTCATCAAGTGTTATTGAGCCCTTCCCACTTGTACCCAACTACACCATCCCTTTTGACTACAATGCCTACTTTAATCAAAAAATAACCGGAAAAAGCGTAAACCTATATGGAAAAGAGTTCGATACAGTTAAAATAGAAATTGGAATAACAGAAAAAGGGAAAGTATATTTTAAAGATATTTCCAGACTACAACGAATAAATAATACGGTAGTAGTGTATGATAACGAATTAGATGGGTATGAAATAAATCAAACTCACCAATTATCAATGAAAGCATTAAAAGAAATTTCAAAATGGGAACCCGCCTATCTTATACAACCTGTAAAAGCGAAATATAAAAAAACAACAGTTATAAAGCCTAAAAAACAAAAATTAAATGCTTTGGGTTTAATCACCATCATCTTCTCCTCTAGCCCAATCATTGAATAGCTTTATTTCAAAAATCTTATTTATCTTTAAGCGTTTAAATAGGATACATGTCGATTTTAAAGAATAATAAATTATATTTTTTACTTTCCTTTATTGAAGGTGGATCTGTGATGGCAGCCGAATTATTAGGTGCTAAAATGCTTGCTCCTTACTTTGGTTCTTCACTATATGTTTGGGCTACTGTGCTAGCAATCACATTAGGTGGTTTAGCTGTCGGGTATTTTTTAGGAGGAATCCTTTCATACAAAAGTAAAAATTCACTAGCATTATTTTATGTATTAATTGCTGCTGCCACTTTTACTATATTAATGCCTTTTACATCTAAAGTAATTCTGTGGTTGGTTGGATCTCATAGTTTAATCCCTTCTGTAATTGTTTCTGCTACATGCATTT
>JAEUTT010000463.1 GCA_016787165.1 Bacteroidia bacterium
GAAGCTGGTTTTGGGTGTTGCCCCCTAAGTATTCTTAGGATGTTAAATTGTTGAGTTGAAATTCCATAAGGTTTAAGACTAGAAGCATGTTTAGCGCTTAACCATCCGCTGGTAAACAAAATATTAATGAGCATTTTTTGATGCTCGTTTTTAAATTTATTTTGTTTTATTTCCTTTCCGATTTCCATTGTTTAAATATTATGGTACAAATATACGTAAAAAATAAATACAAATACATTATATGTATATACATTTATTTGTAAAAATATGTTAAACTACCTTTTTTAGTAACTTTCTCAGGTCGAAACGGTGGCCATAATAAAACTTAAAGGTTCCATACTTGTAGTTTACAGAAGACGCTTTATCATCACTAATCACAAATTGATTTTCTTGGTATGAAATTCCAATAAAATAGGATTTACGGTTAAACCCAACTGAAAGTTTGTACTGAAAGGAGAAACTGGGAGCTACACGTTTATACACTTCTTGAGTGAAAGCATTTTTGCTGTAAAATTCTTGAATTGATATACCCGGAACGGTTGTAATATTTGCAAACCAATGTTTAAAAAATACAAATGTATAGCTGTAGCCACATGAAATTCCGAATGTGGTAGAGGCTGCATTACTGAACTGAACTGCGGGCTTAAAACTTTTATACAATGTATCGGGATAAATAATGGAATCGGCATCAATGCTATATAGAAAAAAGTATGTGCCGAGTAGGAGTGAACCAGCTCCTTTTTTTTGTCGTTGTGTTAAGCTATAGGGTGCAGAACTAGAGAAACGTTTGTTATTAAAGATATACATCATATTTACACCTATATTGTTGTTTTTTATATCCCCTCTTCGGTAATAGTCGGCTATTGTATCATTTGAATGTAAAAAAGGTTTAGTGGTATGAAATCCTTGGTTATATCTATAAAAAGCATCTATAATAAATCTTCTTGTATTGGCGCTTGATGCAACAGAAAATTGTGTTGATTTGCCAAATTTGTGATCATCATTGTTTAATCCGGGTGGGTTATACTGTAATTCAAGTCCTATTCCTTTAAAATTTAATCCAATACCCATATTTAAATTGGTATTAATACCATATTCAATTGATTGTTGTGATAATTTGTCGGTAATACTGAACCTATTATTGCGAACAACAGCAATTAATTTTGCAGTTAAAATATCTCTATAGCTTTCAATAAAGTTAGTGTCAATTTTTTGGTAAATATTAGTAGAGTCTTTTGGGCGCCTATTATTATCAGCTAATGCAGTATGGCTAATAATGTTGAATAATAAACAAAATAGTATAGTTGGATGCTTCATTAATATTGAATGGGTGTTATGTCATTGATAGAAAGCAAATATTTCTCATATCTAATTAGTTCACTTGTTCTTTCTTCATCCGTTTTGCGAGCAACACTATATGAAATAAATGAAGGAATGACATCCATTCCTGTAAAATAAAGCATACCATGATTAATGTGAAAAAGTATTTTTTGAATATCTCCATTTTTACCTTCAGGTAAGTATGTTGTATCCGGTCCACCTGTTGTGATGCAAAGCATTCCTTTTTTACCTTTGAATACTCCTGTATCATAAACTCCTTTTCCTCCACCATATGCAAACCCCATTGCAAATACTCTATCCACCCAGCCTTTTAATATGGCAGGTACTGAAAACCACCACAATGGAAAATTAAAAATAACAACATCTGCTTTCATTAATTTATCCATTTCTATTTGAATATCATCTGCAAATAAATTGTTTGTTTTGGCATAAACTTGTTCTGCTTGATACTTGAAGTGACTATTTTCAGAGCGACCTTTAAAGTCATTTTTATCTGCAATGGCTTTAAAATTCATTGCATATAAGTCGGACACGACAACTTGATTGCCAGATTGGGTGAATACTTCTACCGCTTTATTTTTTAGTGCAGTATTAAATGAGTTTGGCTCATGATGAGCATGTACGATAAGAATATTCATTTGTTTAATGTGCTTTAATAGGAAAAGAATACATGGTATTCATTTTTATAGGAACTCCATTTTGAATTCCTGGAGAGAATTTTAATTTGCTAATTAGCTTTTTAAGTTCATCATCTACTCCAAAACCAACACCCTTCAATACAATAATGTTAGTTGTTGTACTATCTGTTTGTACATCAAAGCTCAAGGTTACTTCTCCTTCAACATACTTTTGTTTGGCTTCTTCTGAATACGTTAAATTAAAATAAACGTAGGTATACAATGCATCATCTCCTTTCGGAAAGGTAGGTTCAGCATTTGTAATTACTTTACTATTTTGTTGAGCAAATGCGAACGCGCTTATACAAACAAAAAAAAAGATAAATATTTTTTTCATAAGAATGAATTTATTATTTAAAGATAATAAAAATCTGAAACCTTAGTTATTACAGTTTAATATCCGTTTGCTGATAGCAGCTCCATTTCCTAATTTTTCGGCTCGTGTGTATAAAA
>JAEUTT010000522.1 GCA_016787165.1 Bacteroidia bacterium
TTCAAAGCAATGCACTCTACGATTCAATGACTGTACGCGAAAATTTAGAATTCCCAATGAGAAGACATTGGAAAAAAAATAATAAAGAAAAAATAACTGAGCTGGTAATAGAAGCACTAGAAAATGTTGGATTACCGAAAACAATAGATATGATGCCATCAGAATTATCTGGAGGTATGCGAAAGCGTATCGCATTAGCCAGAACATTAATTTTAAAACCTGAAATCATTTTGTACGATGAGCCTACCACAGGCCTTGATCCTATTACTGGAAAAGAAATAAGTAATTTAATGCTCGATATACAAAAAAAATACAATACTTCGTCTATCATTATTTCACATGACTTAAACTGTGTTAAAATTGTTGCCAATAAAGTAGTAATGTTAATTGATGGTAAATGCCATGCAACTGGAACCTATGAAGAATTACAAAAATCAACAGATAAAAAAGTAAAACAATTTTTTGAATAACAACAAATGACAAAAGAAACTTCTAAAAACATTCGTGTAGGCTTTTTTGTACTATTAGGTACCTGCCTATTAATCTTTGCTCTTTATCTTATTGGTTCAAAACAAAATTTATTTGGTTCTACATTTAAATTAAGAGCACAATTTCCTAATGTGAATGGACTAATGCCTGGTAATAATGTTCGTTTTACAGGAATTGATATTGGAACAGTTAAAAGTGTAGAAATAATTAACGACTCCACTGTGGATGTGGTGATGGTAATAGAAAACAAAGTGCAAGAATTTATAAAAAAAAACGCGACAGTAGCAATTGGAACAGATGGATTGATGGGTAATAAATTAATCAATATAAATTCATCTTACGAAAATGCAGCAAATGTTGAAGATGGGGATTTATTGAAAGTAGAAAAACCAATGGATACAAATGCAATGATGAAAACATTAAGCATCACAAATGAAAATGTAAAAGACATTACGTTGCAGATTAAAAGTATAGTTGAAAAATTAAATAAAGAAAATACGCTTTGGAATATTTTAATGGATACTACGGTTGCTGAGAACATAAAACAAGCTGTTGTTAATATAAAAATAACGGGTGAACGAACGGCTGTCATCACCGGTGATTTATCTAGAATAGTAAAACATGTAAACGAAGGGAAAGGGACTATTGGAGCACTATTAACAGATACAACTCTTTCAAATAATTTACACCAAAGCATTGTAAACATTAAATTAATATCAGACTCACTTGCACTTGTTACAGGCGACTTATACTACATCACAACTACAGTAAAAGGAGGGAAAGGAGCATTAGGAACAGTATTAATGGACACTACTTTTGTAACAAATTTAAATAAAAGCATGAAAAATATTGAAAGTGGGACAAAAGGCTTTGATGAAAATATGGAAGCACTAAAACATAACATTCTTTTAAGAAATTATTTTAAAAAGAAAGAAAAAGAAAAAACAAAACAAGGTAAATAGATAGATCAGGTTATAATAAATCGCAATACCAAAACCCTTTTGTATTCGAATTTTGAAGCTTATCTGCTAATGGTTTATAAATTTTTTCCCCTACTATAAATTTGATAGGATATTTAAAAATTGGTCCGGCATAACAATAGGTGTGAAATTCACCATTTTCACCACAAGGATCTACATTTTCAGGCAAATTATTTATATATTTTTTATCCAATTCCACACCTACCCTATCTTCACTTAAGTTAGCATCATTCACACAGCAAACAATAGTTTGAAATCCTAATTCAAAAAAAAACTTAATCAATTCTCTTGTATCCTTCTTCCAAAGAGGGAATTCTGCTTTCATTCCAATTTTTTTCAAATTACTTTCGCGATATGTACGAAGGTCTTCAAGAAAAATATCTCCAAATATTATTTTATTTACACCTTGCTTTTGGTAGTTCAATAAAATTTTCTCCATTTCTATTTCATACTCATTATATGTTGCATCTGTAACATACATTTTAATCAAAGGTAAATCAATTGATTTTGCTTGTTGCTCTATCAACTCTTCTCGCACACCATGCATCGAAACCCTTTTATATTTTTTATTTATAGTAGTTAGCAAGCCTATTATCTCATAAGCATCATCTTGTAAAATCTTATATAAAGCTAGAGCAGAGTCTTTACCTCCGCTCCAGCAAAAGATCACTTTTTCTTTTGACAACATTATCTAAAACAAAAATTACCAGGAATAACACCAACATTAAAACTATCAATAGCGACTCCAGCAGAAGTATATCTAATTACCTTTCCATTACTAGAAAAATCTAAAGCATCAGAAGCATAAAAATAATTACTTACAGGGTCAATCCCTAAACCATAAAAACTTCTATTGATTGTTGCGCTAGAACTTAGTGATGTACTGGCAATTGGATGCGAATACACTTTTCCATCATAATTGTAATACAATATGTTTTTTAAAGCATTTACTACCAAATTGGATGGCTGAGAGAAGGTGGATAAAAATGTTAATGAAAGTTCAATCACATTGGTTGTACCGTTTATTTTTACCAATCGCCCTGTTTGTTCTAAAGCAGTCCAAGAACTATTGTATTTTCCTTTACAAAGTACCCAAACATTGCCATCTGTATCCACTTGTATATTAGAAGGATTCGGCCCAACAACAATAGTTGTATCAACGGTATTATCTAATGAATTAATAATTGTTACCACGCTATCATTATCAAAACCACCTCCACATGCAACAAATACTTTTGCTCCCAGCTTTACCATTCCTTCGGCACCTTTACCGGTATTAATGGTTGATGTTATTGTTTTTGTAAGAAGATTAACAACTTTAACAGAACCTGCCATACCTCCTGTTCCCCACTCCGACACATATGCTTTGTTATTATCTATCCCTAAAAAATAACGAGGATATGTAAAACCTGTTATTGTACCGTTACTCGCAAAAGAATTTGCATCAGCTATTTCTACTTTTCCAGCATTATTTACAACAATATATGCCCAGTTATTAAACACCTCTATTGATTGAACAATGTTACCTAGTGGAAATGAATTTTTTGCTTCAAATATATCATTGTAAACACTTGAATTGACTCTGCTATAAAAACTCACAGTCCCTGTTCCTGAACCAAAAGGTCCTTCATTGGTAATAAATACTCCATTATCGTAAACCATTGTTGGATTTGGAATAGTTGGATCAGGTGTTGGTTCATCTTTTTTACAGCCAATCATTGTTGTTCCTGTTACTAAAACAGAAAAAAATAATAGTTTATTGATTTTCATTTTTTGGGATTTTAGATTTATTATTTGGTTTATTAAAATGGAATGAAAGTCCTACTTGATAATTAAGTAATGGCATTGCTCTGTAAGCTAGTACTTCATATTGTTCATTAAA
>JAEUTT010000123.1 GCA_016787165.1 Bacteroidia bacterium
ATACATTTAGTGTGCACTTAACTCCGGGTATTTATACTGTAAGTAAAGTTTTAACTATCAATAAAGATGCACGTGATTATTATTTAGCACAATACATTGATAGCACTTCTGGAGCCAATCATTGTATACGAACATTAGATAGTTTTGTTCAAGAAGCACTTGCCGGAATTGATACTTCGGCTTGCTACGTTACTTGTAATGATTGCGTTGCCGCATTAGGCACTAAGGACGATTTTGTGTCATCGGGTCAAGGTACCGAACTACAATGGGAAATTTTACTTGAACAATGTACCGAACCTTGTAAAGATAAAACGCTATGCGAAACAGGCTATGAAATGATGTTATTAGATGTAACTCTAGGTGGTCAGTATGCAAAATATGATGCCGTGGCAGGAACATCCACTGACCCTACTTCTGTTTTAAATGAAAGTAATTATTTGAATTCAAACTTTATGTCCAGTGGCGTTTCTAATTGGAGACACCCAAAAATAATATTAGGTGGAACAATACATGAACAATATTTGGATGATAATGGAGTAAGAAAAAAAGTAAATGTATTCTCGGCTTCAACGGCAAATGGATGGAGTCCTGAAGTATATGATACTACAAAAATTTATACAACTCCTGTAACAGGAGAGAAATATGTATATCCTGAAAATTTAGAACACCTTTCCGATTTTATAAGCAGTTGGGAACCATATTTTGCACGTTCATTAGTGATGTATCATCCGGAGTTTGTTTATTATATTGCTTGTAAAGATTATTCTACCAAATTTGCAGGAGATGCCCGTAGTGCCGATCAGTTTGATAGCTTAATGATGGCAAGTAGTACGTTTGATGAAGCGGTTACCAATGGATTTATTAATCCTTCTTATATGTCGATATCCGACCCAAATTCACGATTAACCAATTGGGCTAGCAGTGGTGCACATGCATATGACCCATTTTTTTCTAACGCATCGGCTTTTAATAATTTTACTGGCCCATTCCAAACCAGTTATCCTACATCACCATCTTACAATCATTCTACTACTGCTACTGCATTGTACAATAATCTTGTTAGCTTTTTCACTATCCCACCATCTTCATCGTATACATTTATTAAAACAGCAGCTATGTTTGCACGATGCGGAAATATTTTTGCTACGGGAACACCAGATACTTCTTGTACAAATTTTGGAAGAGATTATTTTCCGAACCCGTTTAGCGATCTGGATATTGAGGATATGAATGATAGTATTAGAAACAGTGAATGGACACACTTAAAACATTTTTATATTTCCGAAAAACGAAAAAAGCAATATTTCCGTATGCATTATTTAGCAAGATTTATGGACGTATCAAGCAACCCTGCAATGCCATCACATGATATTTTAGGAGGATGCAATACTTGTATTGGAGACCCTACTTTTACTCCATTTTTGTATGGCTTTTATTCTTTCCCCGGTTCTACATCCGATGTAGCATTTGATTTATCACAACCTTGTTCGTTTATGACATGGCATTTGTTTTATAACAAGCAAAAACGATTTGTAGATTTGGCAAATACCGGTTTAAGTGGCATTAATGTTCCTTATCAGGTGTACCAACAAACCGGCCAAACGCCTATGGCTTTTCAATTACAAAATTTTTTGAATGATATGGCGCAAGGACATTATTTATATCCTTCATCGAATATAGGTTTAAGTGGAATCTCTACGTTTAATTTAGAAATGTATAAAGCGGTTAATGGAGGCACATTACCCGTTTCTTTTATTAATTACAACTGGGTAGTTGATTCTACTATATCTACAACACTTTATGCTTCAATAGTAGACACCGCATTAAGCTCCATTGCTTGTCAGTTTACCCTTGATATTTCAGGAACACCCATTATAGATTTTACAAAAATTAAAAATGTTCAAAGTTTATC
>JAEUTT010000579.1 GCA_016787165.1 Bacteroidia bacterium
AATGCAATGGTAGATAAAACCATTAATAAAATGGAAACAGCATCCGTTGAGTTTATGGATATTTTACATGGTCCTGGGAAATAAGTAAGCACAATCATTGATACTAATAATCATCAAATGAAATTAAAACGTAGACATAAAGAAGGAGCAGAAGTAAGTACAGAATCGTTAAACGATATCATGTTTTTTCTATTGCTTTTCTTTTTAATTATATCCACTTTGGCCAATCCGAGTGTGTTAAAGTTAACCTTGCCTAATTCAAAAGCTCAACAGCAAATGAATTTACAGCAAGTAACCGTTGATATTAGCGCTGATCATGAATATGCAGTAAATAAAACTAAAATACCTTTTACCGATTTAGAAAACGCAATTAAAATTGAAGTAGAGCGAACACAATCTCCAACAGTGGTTTTACGTTTAGATAATTCATTAACGGTTCAGGATTTGGCAGATGTAATGCAAATAGGTTACAAATTAGGATTAAAAATGGTGTTAGCTACTAAAGCAACTTCAAAATAAAATGAGTACAACATTAGAAAATAAAAGTAGAGTACAAGCAAGTGTTTATTCATTTGGCATCTTTGCATTTTTATTGATTCTTATTTTTTTCTGGAAAATCATTACACCCATACCACCTTTTGAAATACCTCCAATCATTGAATTAGAAATAGGTTTAGGAGTTGAAGGCTTAGGGAATAGAGATGCTGGTGGTTCTGGTCAAAATGACAATGATATTGCAACAAGCAATGAAGCAAGTGTTATACCCAATGTAAGTTCTAATGCAGAAAATATTATTGTAGATGATTCGGAGCCAACTGCAGTTGTGAAAACAAATCCGAAAATAAAAAATAATCAGACCAATAAAGCAGATGCACCAGTGGTGGAAGAAAAGCCAAATACTGAATTAATAAATGCATTAGCTGCATTAAAAAACAAAAACAAACACGATGGAAAAGGAGAAGGAGATGGCAATACAGGTGGCTCTGGAACTGGCTCACAACAAGGTGTAGGTTCAGGTGATGGAACAGGGCATGGCGATAATACTCCCGGATATAATGGTAAAGGAGGCTATGATTTAAAAGGACGAATGTTGGTTAAGAAGCCGGAACGTATGACAGATTCTGAAGAAGAAGGAATTGTAATTGTTGAGATTATAGTAAATGAAGATGGAAAAGTAATTAAAGCTACGCCAGGACAAAGAGGCTCAACCACTACTGATGCAAAGCTATATGCGAAAGCACGACAAGCTGCTTTAAGTGCAAAGTTTAATCCAAGCCCAACAGGTGTTACCGAACAGCGCGGAACGTATACATTTGTGTTTACGTTGGAATAAAAACGACTTAGTTTTTATACAACCAAGCATTTGGTTGCGACTGGCGGATGGTTTGTAATTCATCCGTAGCTTGTTTTCGAGTAGCAAAATCACCACAGCTAACTACAAATAAACCATCCTTGTTTTGCCCAATGATAGTAGCATTTATATTTTGCTCTTTTAATTGTTGAACAAAATTAGTTGCGTTTTCTTGTATTTTAAAACACCCTGCTACTACATGAAATTTAAAATCGGATGCATTAATTTGTGTGTTCAAAACTACTTCTGTTGTATCTGCTTTTACCGGCTCTACAAGAGATGCTGTTGCCGGTTCAGTATTAGCAGGGATGATATTTTTAAGCGTATCTTTTTTTAGTTCAGTAATTGTTGGATAAACATTTACTTCGTGTTTGCTAGCTTTTTCTGTTTTTGAAAAAGGATTTAAATTAGAGTAGTTTACATTTTTCAAAAAATCGGTTTTAAGTGGTACCCAAATTAAAGCTGCAATAATTGGTATTGCAATGGTAAGTGCAACCAAACGTTTTACATTCGTTTTTTTTCGTTCGGCAGGAATTGCTTCTCTATCTTTAAATTCTTTTTCAATTCGTTTGCTAATCGTATCACGTTTAATTGCAGGTGAGTGAAAATCATTTAAGCCAAATGCATCCAATAAAAAATTGGTTGTGCTTGGTTCAAACTGTATGTTTCGTTCTACATCTAAAAATAAAGTTCCTACATCATCAATTTTTACTTTGGCTCCTTTTTTTAAAGCGGCATTGGTGTTATCAGAAAAAACAAACACTTGATTTAATGCATCTGGATAATTTTTGTTTTCTGAAACAGCAATATGATGAGCAAGTAAGCCATCATTGCTTGTAATGTTTTTATTAAAAACTATACTTTTTGAAGGTGGTTGAAATGTATGATTGTTTGAATTAATTTTTGCGCTGGCATAATTAGCAACAAACCCACCCAAATTGGGTACAATCACACAATCGTGATCATAAAGTAAATTGCTGATATGTTTTTCTACAGGTTGCATTTTTTATTCCGATAAAATTGATTGGAATAAAATCATTCAGGCTAAATCCATCCAAATTCTCGGACTGTGAAATTACGAAAAATTTATTAATTTTTTTAAATCTTCAGGGGTGTCAATTGCAACGCTTTCAAAATCAGTTATTTCTGTGTTTATTTTATAGCCATTTTCAATCCAGCGAAGCTGTTCAAGCGATTCGGATAGTTCTAATTGAGAAGGAGAAAGGGCGGTGATTTTTGCCAAAATATCGCTTCTGTAAGCATAAATTCCAATGTGCTTATAATATGTATGAAACGAAAGCCATTCATTGCTTTCTTTACCTCTTAAATAAGGGATGGTTTGGCGACTAAAATAAATTGCCTCTTTTTTAGTATTTAAAACTACTTTAGGGATATTGGTATTAAAGAGTTCTTCGTTTGAATTTATTTTTTTTACCAATGTAGCCAATTGTGTTTCTTTGGATGTAAAGCAGGAGGCCACCATTTCAATTTGTTCGGGATGTATAAAAGGCTCATCGCCTTGTATATTAATCACCACTTCGGTATTAGGATTAAATTTTCGAATGGCTTCAAAACATCTGTCGGTGCCACTTTGATGTGAAACACTTGTTATAACTACATTTCCACCAAAATCTTTTACATGTTTTTCTATTCGTTCATCATCAGTAGCTACCACAACAGCGCTTAAGCATTTTGCTTTTTGTGCTTGTTCATACACGCGTTGTATCATTGTTTTTCCATTAATATCCACCAATGGTTTACCCGGAAATCGGGTAGAAGCATAGCGAGCGGGTATTATTCCTACAAAAGTCATTCTTAAAGTTTTTACGAAAATAAGCATTTTACTTTAGAAGCTGTATCGCTTTTTGTAAGTTTGCATTCCATGAAAAAGTACATTCTTTTATTTTTGATAATTGCCGCTATGTTTTTTGTTGGAGCGAATACTCCAAGCAATACACCTACTTGTCGAGAAATTATTGAAAGAATGCTTGAT
Organism: Bacteroidia bacterium; assembly: GCA_016787165.1. Lineage (GTDB taxonomy): Bacteria > Bacteroidota > Bacteroidia > 2-12-FULL-35-15 > 2-12-FULL-35-15 > 2-12-FULL-35-15. The sequence continues at coordinate 3,345 of JAEUTT010000579.1, forward strand.
TCAATTCGTTTAATCAAAACACAAACCTATACTGTTAAGTCGATTGAGCGTGTTGGAAAACATTTGTTGTTTGCAGAGGCAGATATAAAAATGAATTTAAATCCTAAAAAAATATATCTTAAAAATCAAGAAAAAGGAATAGAAGTATTGTGGGTGAGTGGTGAGAATAAAGGAAATGCATTGGTTCGTGCACGTTCATTGCCTATGATGAACCTTGATTTAGATCCTTATGGAAGTTTGATGAGAAAAGATCAACATCATACTATTTTTGATTTAGGTACACCTTATGTAGGTTCTGTAATAGCTAATACCATAGTGAAAGCCCCTAAAGATTTTGATAAACATTTTGCTTATGCCGGTGTTTTAGTATGGAATAAAATAGAATGTTATCAAATTGTGGTAAACTACCCTGATTATAAATATATTGAATATATTGTTGGTAAAGGAGAAACGGTTACAAGTATAGCATATAAGCTTAATACTAGTGATTATAAAATTAGGAGTAAAAATAATTTATCAAGTTACTTTGGAACAATTAAAGAAGGGAAAAAATTATTGATTCCTATTCCTTATTCAAATAAAGGAATTTTATATATTGATAAAAATTCGTTTTTACCAATAAATGTAAAAATATATGATGAAGAAGGTTTGTATGAAGCGTATGAATTTTTAAATATGAAAGTAAATGTAAAATTTGCTTCAGACGAATTTTCTAGAAATAATAAAGCATACGGATTTTAACAAAATCTATTCAATTTATTAATGTTTATTTAAAATTGCTTGTAACTTTGCAATCCTTAAAATAGAAAGATGAAGGGCTATTTAAAACGCGGACTGTTTTTTTTAATTGTACTTGTAGTATCTGTTGTATTAACTTCATACAAAGAGAAAGTTGATTCTAACAGAGAATTAATTGATAAGATATTTACGGCTGTTGAAAATGTTAAAACCTTGCGTTATAGCTTACAATGCAATGAGCGAATTAAAGGAAGAATGCAACACACCGAGTCGAAGGTAAAGCTGCAGGTATCACCACGAAAACTTTATTTATACATTAAAGGGATAGAAGTGCTTTGGATACAAGGACAAAATAATGGGAATGCATTGGTAAATCCTAATTCATTCCCTTACATTAATTTAAATTTAGATCCTTTTGGTTCATTGATGCGTGCAGATCAGCACCATACCATTCATGAAATGGGCTATCAATATTTATATGATATTTTAAAAGATGGATATGCAAAAGCGGGCGATAATTTGAATAAGTATTTTTCGGTATTAGGAGATGAAAAGCATAATGGTAGAGATTGTTATAAGTTAATGATTACGTTTCCTGATTTTGCATGGATACCATATACTGTAAAAAAAGGAGAAAATTTAAATACCATTGCTCGTAAGTTAAAGGTAAGTGAATACATGGTGTTAGAAAATAATCCGAAATTAAGTGGTTATAAT
>JAEUTT010000581.1 GCA_016787165.1 Bacteroidia bacterium
TGGGGATATATTCACATGATTTTGTTCTCTATTTATTTCATTGCTCTTTTCTGGTTTTTGTACAATCCGACTCAGAAATTCAAACAAAAGGATGATAACTAATTTTAAAAACACACTAGTTGCTTATGTAAAAAAACATAAAAAAATAATTATTGCATCCTTTGCAATAGTTGTTATTGTTAGTGCATTTGAAATATCACATCTTTATTTTTCAAACAAAGAAGAAACAAGTATCCCTGAAGATTATTTTAATTTTTCTTACAAATCTCTTTCAATTAGTATTCCTAAAAATTTAAATTTTGCAGGAGAAAAAGTTCCTATTAATGAGCAATCAATACGCATTGCATTTGCTAAAGAAGTAGAAAAAAATTTATACAGTACCACACACACCACTCAAATACATAAACGTTGTAATTATTATTTTCCTATCATAGAACCGATTTTAGAAAAGTATAAAATTCCGAACGATTTTAAATACATAGCTATTGTAGAAAGTCAGCTAACAAACGTAGTTTCACCCAAGGGAGCTTCAGGAATATGGCAAATTGTAGAACCTACTGCTTTACATTATGGTTTAACTGTTAATGAAGAAATAGACGAACGCTTCAACATTACAAAATCAACAGAAGCAGCATGCAAGTATTTTAACGAAGCCTACAAAATATTTCATAACTGGACATTGGTAGCTGCATCATACAACAGAGGAATGGGTGGAATACAAGTTCAGCTCGACAAACAAAACAAAGAAAATTTTTATGAACTCCTTCTTACAAAAGAAACAGCAAAATACATTTATAAAATATTGGCAACAAAAGAAATCATCTCAAGACCTAAAGTATATGGCTACGATGTGAATTCAAAAATTGGTTACTTTAATACAAAAAAAATCAGCATCGATACCAGTATTTCAAACCTAGAGCAATTTGCTCATAAAATAGGCGTAGATTATACTACACTCATTGAATATAATCCGTGGATACGTTCAAATAAATTAACCAACATTGATCACAAAAAAATAATACTGGAAATACCATTCAAAAAAACATCTTTTATAAAAGAAAACAAAGAAATAGCACCAATTACTAGTCCTGACAGCAGTTCCGTGACTCTAAAAAGCGACTCACTTACAAACAATTAAATTGTTCAAAAAACTGTTAATAATTGACTATTGTTTACAATTTAAACAAGCAAATCATTTCATATACTTGATGTAACTAAAATTCAATTTATGAAACAACTTTTCGCACTATATAGTTTTATTTTTTTATTATTTGTTTCATGTACATCCGACCAGCCAAAAACAGAGGATACTAGAACAGTATTCAAGTACAATGACATGGCCGGAATAACTTCATTAGACCCTGCAGCAGCAAGAACGTTTGAAAACATTTGGGCTGTAAATCAGCTGTACAATGGATTAGTAGAAATGAGTGATTCACTCACAATTCAACCTTCTATCGCAAAAAGTTGGAACATTAGTGAAGATGGCAAAACATACACTTTTATTTTAAACAATAAAGTATATTTTCATGACCATGCTTATTTTGAAAACAAAAAAGGAAGAAAAGTAACAGCACAGGATTTTGTTTATAGCTTTAACCGATTGCTTGACAATAAAGTTTCAAGCGCAACGTCCCTCCTATTTGCAATTGACAATAGCCATCAAAAAGCGTTTGAAGCAACTAATGATTCAACCTTTGTAATACATCTCGAAAAAACATTTCCACCTTTTTTAGGGATTTTAACCATGAAATATTTTTCGGTGCTACCACAAGAAATAGTAGAACGATATGGCGAAGATTTTAGAAGAAACCCCGTAGGCACTGGTCCGTTTAAATTTAAAATGTGGGAAGAAGGTTCAAAATTAGTATTTATAAAAAATGAAAATTACTTTGAATTTGAAGGTAATAATCAATTACCTTATTTGGATGCTGTATCCGTTTCATTTATAAAAGATAAAGAAACCTCTTTTCTTGACTTTTTGAAAGGCAAAGTAGACATGGTTTCAGGTATTGATGCCATAAATACCGATGAAGTACTTACACCTGAAGGAGAATTAAAAAATGAATACAAAAAACAGTTTAATATTCAAACGCAACCATTTTTAAAAACCGATTATCTAGGCTTTTTAATTGATGAAAAATTACCTTCAGTAAAAGATTCACCTTTAAAACTAAAAGCTATTCGCCAAGCTATTAATTATGGTTTCGATAGAAAAAAAATGGTGATGTATCTTCGTAAGAACCTTGGAAAACCTGCTACTGCAGGGTTTATTCCTCCAGGCTTACCTTCATTTGACGAAAGTAAAGTAAAAGGTTATGATTACAACCCTGATAAAGTAAAAGAACTTTTATTTTTAGCAGGATTCCCAAATGGAAAAGGATTGCCTGAAATATCATTAGCAACCACCGAACAATACTTAGAGCTTGCTGAATACATTCAATCGCAACTTGCTCAATTTGGAATAAAAATTAAAATTGATGTTCAAAAAGCAAGTGTTCTTTCAGAAGCAATTGCCAATTCTAAAATTAACTTTTTTAGAAAATCATGGGTAGGCGATTATCCAGATGAAGAAAATTTTTTATCACTCTTTTATAGCAAAAATTGGAGTCCGAATGGCTTTAATTACACACACTACTACAATCCACAATTCGATATACTATTTGAAAAATCACAAACAGAAACCAACGATAGCATCCGCTACCGCTATTACCAACAAATGGATCAATTATTAATTGACAATGCGCCTGTGGTACCATTGTATTACGACCAAGTAGTTCGTTTAGTAAATAAGAACATTAACGGACTTACCTCTAATTCAATGAATATGTTATCATTGAAAAAAGTTAAAAAAATAAATTCCTAAATTATTTATTGGCATGTGATATTTGTGTTAGTTTCAATAAAAACTGACACAAATATCACATGCTTCCTCCTATCTTTTTCTTATATTTGTGAGCATTAAAAAAAATGTATTCACACTCATTAATTTTATATAAGTATGCCAAAAGGAATTTACAATGTTCCACAACCATGGAACGAACCGGTTAAAAGCTATGCCGCAGGAAGTGCAGAACGAAAAGAATTACAAGCGATGTTAAAAGAGCTACGCTCTAATGAAATTGACGTTCCTATGTATATAGGAGGAAAAGAAGTAAGAAGTAATGATAAAGTAAGACTAGCACCACCACACGATCATAAACATACCTTAGGCCATTTTCATAAATCTACCAAAGAACATGTTACCATGGCAATAGATGCTGCATTGGCAGCAAAAGCTCAATGGGAAGCTTTATCATGGGAACATCGTGCAAGCATATTTTTAAAAGCTGCTGAATTAATTGCTGGTCCGTACCGCGCAAAATTAAATGCAGCAACAATGCTAGGTCAGTCAAAAAATGCATACCAAGCCGAAATTGATAGTGCTTGTGAAATCATCGACTTTTTAAGATTTAATGTGATGTATATGACCGAAATATACAAACAACAACCACCAGTAACAGGAGTTGGTATTTGGAATCGAGTAGAACAACGACCATTAGAAGGATTTATTTATGCACTTACACCATTTAATTTCACAGCCATTGCAGGTAATTTACCTACTTCTTGTGCTATGATGGGAAATGTGGTAGTTTGGAAACCATCGAATACACAAGTATATTCAGCAAATGTATTAATGGAAATTTTCACCAAAGCCGGAGTTCCTTCAGGTGTAATTAACTTAATATACCCAAGCGGACCGGATGCTGCTGATGTTATTTTTTCGCATCCAGATTTTGCAGGAATTCATTTTACCGGATCAACTGAAGTGTTTCAAAACATTTGGAAAACAATTGGAAACAACATACATAAATACAAAACATATCCACGAATAGTTGGCGAAACAGGTGGAAAAGATTTTATTGTGGCACATAAATCGGCTGATGCAAAAATAGTAGCTACAGCTATTAGCCGTGGAGCATTTGAGTTTCAAGGACAAAAATGTTCTGCTGCATCACGTGCATACATCCCTTCCAACATTTGGGATGAAGTAAAATCATTGGTGATTGCCGATTTAAAATCATTTAAAATGGGACCTACCGAAGATTTTACCAACTTTATTAATGCAGTAATTGACGAAAAATCATTTGATAAATTAGCTAAATATATTGACAGTGCTAAAGCAGATAAAAATGTAGAAATAGTAGCAGGAGGAAATTATGATAAATCAAAAGGCTATTTTATTGAACCTACTATCATCCGTGCAAATGATCCTAAATATGTTACTATGTGCGAAGAACTTTTTGGTCCGGTTCTTACACTTTATGTTTACGATGAAAATAAATTTGAAGAAACATTGCAATTGGTTGATAGTACTTCTATTTATGCTTTGACAGGAGCTATTATTGCACAAGACAGATATGCTATTGAAACTGCAACAAAAGCATTGCGTAATGCTGCAGGTAATTTTTACATCAATGACAAACCTACTGGTGCAGTAGTTGGCCAACAACCATTTGGAGGAGCAAGAGGCTCTGGAACAAACGACAAAGCTGGTTCAATGATTAACTTATTACGCTGGGTATCTCCACGCACAATCAAAGAAACATTTGTACCACCAACAGATTATAGATATCCTTTTTTACAAGCAGATTAAAAGAAAAAGCCTCTATTCATGAGGCTTTTTCTTTTATTTCTGATATCTACCACTCAAAGGGAAACAAAAATAATTGCATTTTCTCTCTTTTTTGCTTATTTTTATGATAAGCAAAATTTATTAAACTTGAATTACTATTACATAACAGGCACAAGTAGGGGTATCGGAAAAGCATTTGCAGAACATTTGCTAAGCATTCCCGGTAACAATGTCATTGGTATTTCAAGACAAAAAACTATTGAACATGCCAATTACAGGCATTTCTATTTAGACTTAACAGACATTACAGCTGTTTCAAAGTTTAAATTTGAGCTACATGCAAATGCAAAAAAGATATACCTAATTAATAATGCAGGGGCTTTAGGCTTTATTAAACCAATGGGAAAGCTAAATGCCGATACCATTACTAAAAATTATACACTTAATCTAATAGCACCTAGCATACTTATTAATGAGTTTATTAATTGTTATGACTCTACTGATACCGAAAAAGTAATTGTAAATATAAGCTCGGGTGCAGGCCGAAAACCAATCGATGGATGGGCTGTTTACTGTGCTTCAAAAGCCGGGTTAGATATGCTTAGCCAGGTAGTAGATGCTGAACAAAAAATAAGAAACAATAAACCACAAGAAAGCATTCATAAAGGATTTAAAATATTTTCGATAGCTCCTGGAGTAGTAGATACCGAAATGCAAATGGAAATAAGAAAAGCTTCAAAAGAAGACTTTAGCCGAATTGAAGATTTTATATCTTATAAATTAAAAAATGAACTTTCTGAACCTAAAATTGTTTCACAGAAATACTTTAAAGTTTTAAATAATTTAAATAACATAACAGAAGTTTTATCTTCTATAAAAGATTACGACTAAAAACTCTCTAAACCCAAATCTAATAAACCCCTAAATGCTGCACAAAATGAAAAAAATTACAACATCACTTTTCGCTGGAGCGATTCTTTTTTCGAGTCTCTTCACTGTTAATGCTCAAGAGCTAAAACACTGTGGCTCTACTGAAGCAATGCAAAGATTATTTGATGCCAATCCTGCTATGTATCAAGAATACCTTGAACATGAAGCAGAGTTAGCAAAAATTGATCAAGAAGCATTTGCTAATGGCTACAGAGAAACAAACAGAGGAATATTAACACCTCCTATTTACACCATTCCTGTTGTTTTTCATATTTTACATGAAAATGGAACCGAAAACATTTCGGATGCACAAGTGCATGATGCTGTACGCATATTAAACGAAGATTTTGGTAAAACAAATGCCGACTATGCAAATACAATTGCTGCATTTCAAGGCATTGCTGCCGATTGTGAAATTAATTTCAGATTGGCTCAAAAAGATCCAAATGGTGTGTGTACCAATGGTATTGACCGCATTTATTCATCAGAAACCAACGTAGGAGATGATGGTTCAAAACTAAATGGCTGGCCAAGAAATAAATACCTGAACATTTGGGTAGTAAAAACTATTTCAAGTGGTGCTGCAGGATATGCTTATTTACCTTTTTCTGCTACAGCAGCCATTGATGGAATCATGATCTTATCTACCTACATAGGGTCTATCGGAACAGGAAGTGCACAACGTTCACATGCTTTAACACATGAAGTTGGTCACTATTTAAACCTGTTACACACATGGGGAAATGGAAATACACCAGCACAAGCAACAAACTGTAATGGCGATGATGGTGTAACAGATACACCTAACACTATTGGTTGGACATCTTGTAACCTAAATGGAACATCATGTACATCATTAGATAATGTTCAAAATTTTATGGAATACTCATATTGTTCAACAATGTACACTACCGGACAAAAAACAAGAATGAGAAACGCATTAACTAGTGGTACGGCTCAGCGTAGTAGTCTTTGGACAAGCACTAACCTAGCAGCAACCGGAGTATCATTACCAGCAGTATTGTGCCAAGCCGATTTTATTAATAACTCTATCAACAATATGATTTGTGCAGGAGATAGCATTAAATTTACCGATGTAGCTTGGAATGGTAATCCTACAGGATGGAGTTGGACATTCCCTGGTGGAACACCTTCAGCATCTACTGATTCAACACCTACTATTACGTACTCTACACCTGGAATTTATAATGTTTCACTTACTGTTAGCGATGCATCAGGTTCTGTTAGCACCACTAAAACAAACTATGTATATGTAAATGCATCAAGTGCTATGTTCTCTGGACCAATGTTTACCGAAAGTTTTGAGGGAGCAGCATTACCAAATGCCG
>JAEUTT010000585.1 GCA_016787165.1 Bacteroidia bacterium
ATTTTTCTATTTCAAAAAAAATCAACTCTTTTATTTTTATATTTTCTTAGGATTATTAATACTCTGCTTTGCAAATTTAACTTTGCCTTTTGTTACCGAATCAAGATTTAGAATGCCTGTAATGCCTTATTTATCAATTATTGCAGCGGCAGGAATTTATTTTATGATAGAAAAAATAAAATATATACGCTTAATGAAAAAACAAATAGGAAATAAAAATAGCAGCAATCACTCCGGCTAAATCGGCTATTAAACCTGCTGTTACAGCGTAACGTGTTTTTTTAACACCTACCGAACCAAAGTACAAGGCTACAATATAAAAAGTGGTATCGGCTGCTCCTTGAAAAACACAGCTCAATCGACCAACAAAAGAATCAGCTCCTTCTGTTTTCATTGTTTCAAGCATCATTGCTTTTGCTCCACTTCCACTCAATGGTTTCATAAATGCCGTAGGCAACGAACCCACAAAGTCTGTATTAAAATTTAAGGCTTGAACACACCATGCTATTCCATCTACAATATAACCCATTGCTCCCGATGCTCTAAAAACAGCTATCCCCACAAGCATTGCAACCAAATACGGTATTACTTTTACTCCTGTTTCAAAACCTTGTTTTGCTCCTTCAATAAATGCATCATATACGTTTACTCTTTTACGAACAGCGCCCAACATAAATGAAACAATGATGCTAAACAAAATTACATTGGCCAATACCATAGATGTGCTTGCTATATCATCAGGACTCAGTGTGCTGAAATACCAAATAATAGAAAAGATAATGGCAGTAATTCCAAGCAACCATGATAATACAATGCCATTTAACAAATTTATTTTTTGCCAAAAAACAACGGTTAAAAGTCCAACCAAAGTAGAAAAATAAGTAGCTATCAAAATAGGAATAAATACATCCGAAGGATTTGCAGCTCCCATGATAGCGCGCTGTGCCATAATGGTAACCGGAATAATGGTTAATCCGGAAGTGTTTAAAACCAAAAACATAATTTGTGCATTAGAAGCAGTGTCTTTTTCAGGATTTAATTCCTGCATACTGTTCATTGCTTTTAACCCTAAAGGAGTGGCAGCATTGTCAAGCCCGAGCATGTTTGCCGAAAAGTTCATCATTATTTGTCCGTTTGCCGGATGATTTTTAGGAATTTCAGGAAATAGTTTATTAAAAAACGGACCAACAATACGAGAAAGAAAATTAATAGCGCCCGCCTTTTCACCAATATTCATAAGGCCTAGCCAAAGAGTCATTACACCTACCAATGGTAATGAAATATCCATTACTGCCATTTTTGATGAATCGAACGTAGCATCAATAATGGTTTTAAAAATTTGAGTATCACCGGTAATCGCTAGCTTTAAAAGTGCCACTACAAAAGCAATTACAAAAAATGCTATCCAAATGTAATTTAAAATCATTGCTTGATTATTTCAGCCAAGATACAAAATCAACAGAATTATTATTGAAACATCTGTTTAATTTATTTTGAATGCTTTTCTCCTTTGCTGGTGTTATTACCTGCAAAGGATTATTTATATGTTGGTGATAACACCAACATTGGCTTACATCTATCTTGATTGCTTCGTAAATCTATTCCCCTTTTTTCAAAAGAGGCAAGGAGGATTGCTTCTTTTCTCCTTTGCTGGTGTTATCACCTGCAAAGTGTTATTTGTATGTTGGTGATAACACCAACATTGAGCTAACAGAATTATTATTGAAACTATTAACTAAAATTGGCTAAAATGTTGATAAAAATCACCTTTTACATCCTTTTATTTTTCTAATTTTGGGCTACAAAAATTTTTACTAATTTAATCAAAACATATCTAAACAATTCAATCATTATGGGATTTATAGCAAGTGTACAAGCTCGTCAAATTTTGGATTCACGTGGTAATCCAACAGTAGAAGTAGATGTAATAACAGATCAAGGAGTTCTTGGTCGTGCAGCAGTTCCATCGGGTGCTTCTACCGGTATTCATGAAGCAGTTGAGCTACGTGATGGCGACAAAGGCTACTACCTTGGCAAAGGTGTTTTAAAAGCGGTAAACAATGTAAACACCGCTATTCGTGAAGCATTAACAGGGATGTATATTTTTGACCAAAATGCAATTGACCTTAAAATGATTGAACTGGATGGTACTGATAACAAAGGAAACCTTGGTGCAAATGCTATTTTAGGTGTGTCATTAGCTGTAGCAAGAGCCGCTGCCGAAGAAGCTCGTCAGCCACTTTACCGTTATGTGGGTGGTGTAAACGCTAATTTATTGCCTATCCCAATGATGAATATTATCAATGGTGGCTCACATGCCGATAATAGCATCGATTTTCAAGAATTTATGATTATGCCTGTAGGCGCTAGCAATTTCTCCGATGCTATACGTATGGGAACTGAAGTGTTTCACCATCTTAAAAAAGTGTTGAAAGATAAAGGCTATTCAACCAATGTTGGTGATGAAGGCGGATTTGCTCCTAACCTTAAATCAAATGAAGAAGCTATTGAATCGGTATTAAAAGCAATTGAAGTAGCCGGCTACAAACCGGGTGAAGATATCTACATTGCCATGGATGCCGCTTCATCTGAATTTTACATTGAAAAAGAAAATGTATATCACTTTAAAAAATCAAGTGGCGAAAAATTAACTCCAGCTCAAATGGTTGATTATTGGGCTGATTGGACAAAAAAATACCCAATCCTATCCATTGAAGATGGATTAGCAGAAGATGACTGGAGTGGCTGGAAATTATTAAGTGATAAAATCGGAAGCAAAGTACAATTGGTTGGTGATGATTTATTTGTTACCAATGTAAACCGTTTACAGCAAGGTGTTGACCAAAACATAGCCAACTCTATTCTTGTAAAAGTAAACCAAATAGGTTCATTAACCGAAACAATTAATGCAGTACAATTGGCTCATACAAATTCATACACTTCAGTAATGAGTCACCGTTCGGGCGAAACAGAAGACTCTACCATTGCTGATTTAGCTGTTGCGTTGAGTTGCGGACAAATAAAAACCGGTTCTGCCTCTCGCTCCGACCGTATGGCAAAGTACAATCAGCTATTACGTATCGAAGAACAACTAGGCGACACTGCACGTTATTTAGGAACTGATTTTAAATTTGTGAAAAATAGATAATCGCCTCCATTAATAAATTCGGAGGATTTATAATTAACAAAGATCTATTTAAGTTCTCAAGGTTGTCATTTCAACTGAAAGGAGAAATCTCTTAATTAATCAGGGGGTTCCTATTGGTCGAAGTGATTGGTAAAAATTTGATTAAAATTTAAACTGTTACTTGTGATTAACATAAATTTTTTATGAATTTGTTTTTAAATTCATAAAAAGCATTTATCTTTCGGAAATAACGATTTTAACTACTCATAGATTAAAAATATATGGATTCATTAAAAGAAAAATTTGCTGCCAAAGCCGGCCCTGTTGCCGCAGAAGTAAAACAACTCATCAAAGAAAAAGGTGATTTTAAATTAGGCGAATATACTGTAGCTCAAGTATACCAAGGAATGAAAGGAATGGTTGGCTTGGTTACTGAAACATCAAAGCTTGATCCGGAAGAAGGAATTCGTTTCAGAGGATACTCTATTCCTGAAATACGTGAAAAACTACCTAAAGCACCGGGAGGAACAGAACCACTACCTGAAGGTATTTTTTACTTAATGTTATTAGGTGAGTTGCCTACACAAGAAGATGTACTAAACCTTGGAAATAATTGGGCACGCAGAGCCATCGTTCCTAAACATGTTTTTGATGTATTGGATAAACTTCCTGCTTCTACACACCCAATGACACAGTTTGTAGTAGCTATTATGGCAATGCAAACAGAATCGTTGTTTGCTGCTGCCTACAAAAAAGGAATCAACAAAAAAGATTATTGGGATTATGTTTACGAAGATTCTATGAACTTAATTGCTCGCTTACCACGCGTTGCAGCGTACATCTATCGTAGAAAATATAAAAATGGAGACCATATTGAACCGGATCCAAAATTGGATTGGGCAGCTAACTTGGCTCACATGCTTGGTTACGAAGATTTTGACATGAAACGTTTAATGCGTATGTACATGACCATTCACGTTGACCATGAAGGAGGAAATGTATCAGCACACACTACTCACTTAGTAGGCTCTGCATTAAGTGATCCTTATTTGGCTTTTGCTGCCGGTATGAATGGATTAGCTGGTCCTTTACACGGATTAGCAAACCAAGAAGTGTTAAGTTGGATTTTGGAATTAAGAGAAGAACTTGGCGGAGGATTACCAACAGAAAAACAAATAGAAGATTACATCAAGAAAACATTGTCGGAAGGGAAAGTAGTACCGGGATACGGACATGCTGTATTGCGTAAAACCGATCCTCGCTTTACTGCACAACAAGATTTTTATTTGAAATACATCAAACCTCAAGGTGCTGATGATTTATGTGAAATTGTACAAATGGTTTACAAAGTAGCACCTCCAATTTTAGAAGCTACAGGAAAAATTAAAAATCCTTGGCCAAATGTAGATTCTCATTCAGGCGTATTGCTTACTCACTACGGAATGGTAGAACATGAGTTTTATACCGTATTATTTGGTGTTTCTCGTGCTTTAGGTGTGTTGGCTTCTTTAATTTGGGATAGAGCATTGGGTCATCCAATCGAGCGCCCGGGTTCAATTACAACCGAAGGAATCAAAAAGAAAATTGCTGCAGCAGAAGCTGCAAAAGCATAAACAAAAAGCTCCGAAAAATTCGGAGCTTTTTGTTTTAGACCCTTTGTCATTCAACTATAGGATGAAACCTACAACCTATTAACTAAAGTAAAACAAGTGCTTGGTTTCATAAACGCAACAACGCTTCCCTTTTAATGATTCTCTTCATCGTCTATATTATAATTTTTTCTTTTAGCTTGGTTTTTAAATTATCCTGCCGTTACTTTGCGCCCTGTTTAAAATTAAACCTGTAAGTTTAAAATTATGAAAGTTGTTGAACATATCCGAAATGCAAAGTCTACGCTGTTTTCAATCGAAATTCTTCCTCCATTAAAAGGAAAAAGTATTCAATCTATTTTTGATGGCATTGACCCTTTAATGGAATTCAAACCCTCTTTTGTTGATGTTACCTATCACCGCGAAGAGTATGTATATAAAAAACGTGAAGGTGGTTATTTAGAAAAAGTAAGCATTCGCAAACGACCAGGAACAGTTGGTATTTGTGCTGCCATCATGAACAAATATCATATTGATGCTGTACCACACATTATTTGTGGTGGCTTTAGCAAAGAAGAAACAGAAAATGCATTAATAGATTTGCACTTTTTAGGAATTGATAATGTACTTGCTTTAAGAGGCGACTCTATTAAAAGTGAACCAGAATTTATACCGGAACCAAACGGGCATGCCTACGCAATTGATTTAGTAAAACAAGTGAAGCTAATGAATGCAGGGAAATACATGGAAGAAGATTTAGCAGATGTTGCCCCTACAAACTTCTGCATTGGCGTTGCTGGTTATCCCGAAAAACATTTTGAGTCACCCAACATGTTTGCCGATATGAAATATTTAAAAGCAAAAATTGATGCCGGTGCTGAATACATAGTTACGCAAATGTTTTTTGATAATGCTCAATATTTCGACTTTGTAAATAAATGCAAAGAGATGGATATTAAGGTGCCAATTATTCCAGGCTTAAAAATTTTAACTACAAAAAAACAAGCAACCTTACTTCCAAAAATATTTAAGATAGATGTTCCTCAAGGATTGTTAGAACAAATTGAAAAATGTAAAACAGATGCAGAGGTAAAAGAAGTAGGTATTGAATGGTGTATTACTCAATCGCAAGAGTTGATTAAAGAAAAAGTTCCTTGTTTACATTATTATACAATGGGAACTTCCGAAACTACTAGAAGAGTTGCAAGCAAAGTGTTTTAAAACAAGCGTTCTATGAATGCATGGGACATTTTTTGCAGCGCTTATCTTTTTTATAATTTTTACAACACTTGCTTTTTTTATCCTTTTTTAATTCAATTACTTCGGGATAAAAAGCCCAAATACCACAAGCTGTTTGCTGTGTAATAGGTTTAGATATAATTAAGTGTGCTTTCATTGTTGATTACAAAACTGTAACTAATCTAACTGAAAATCAATACCTAATTAAAGGTATTTTTATAAAAATCAATCGGGTGTTTAATTATTAACATCAAAACAAATTTAAATACACTATTTTTACACTTCATTATTAAGGAATATGGGAAAGCGCTGGAGTATAAAACCACAAGAAAATCAAGACGTTGTTCATCAATTGGCAACAGAACTGTCAATTGACCCTGTGCTTTCAAACTTGCTGGTTCAGCGCGGAATTAAAAATTACGATGAAGCCAAAAAATTTTTTCGTCCTTCATTAGCCGATTTATACGACCCCTTTTTAATGAAGGACATGGACAAAGCCATTGCTCGCTTACAAAAAGCAATCGACTCCAACGAAAAAATATTAATCTATGGCGATTATGATGTAGATGGAACAACAGCCGTTGCACTTGTTTTTACTTTTTTATCTCAGTTTCATACTAATATAGAATATTATATTCCGGATAGATACTCGGAAGGTTATGGCATCTCTTTTCAAGGAATTGATTATGCAAATGAAAATGGTTTTTCGCTCATCATTGCACTCGATTGTGGAATAAAAGCAATTGATAAAGTTGCTTATGCTACCGAAAAAAACATTGATTTTATTATCTGTGATCATCATCGCCCAGGCGATACACTTCCTGATGCTGTTGCAATATTAGACCCTAAACGCGATGATTGCAACTACCCTTTTGATGAACTTTGTGGATGTGGTGTTGGCTTTAAGCTTATTCAAGCATACGCACAAAAAAACAATATCCCTTTTCAAGAGCTTGAACAATTTCTTGATTTAACTGCAATTTCCATTGCATCGGATTTGGTTCCTATTGTTGATGAAAACAGAATTTTATGCTATTATGGATTGG
>JAEUTT010000586.1 GCA_016787165.1 Bacteroidia bacterium
CAATAGTAAAATAATTCTCTATGAATCTGTCACATGGTTCTATAGGCTCCATTCATCAAACATGTCTTCCAATATTGGTGTCATGGAAAAAGACACCTTACTTACCTACTCTATTGCAAGTAAAAAAAAATATTTTAAAAATTATTTCTTTAAAACCAAGTGTTTTGCTAAAATGTATCTCGTATTATCTGGAAGCTGGTGGAAAAATGGGAAAAGCAAAAAAAATGGGTTAATCTACTTAGCAAAAGCTTTTATAACAAATCCATTTTATACAAGTTTTTTGTTATTAGAAAAAAAACTGAAATGAAAAAGCACTTAATCATATACTCATTTCAAAGCATAGAAGATCCTTTATTAAAAGGTTTAATGCTTGAATATATATTGCGACTAAATAATAACTCGAATGATGTAACATATCATCTTATTTCTCACGAGCAAGAACCATTTATATTAAAAGGAGTAAATAAAAACAGGAAGTATGACTATTTAA
Source organism: Bacteroidia bacterium (assembly GCA_016787165.1). Taxonomy (GTDB): domain Bacteria; phylum Bacteroidota; class Bacteroidia; order 2-12-FULL-35-15; family 2-12-FULL-35-15; genus 2-12-FULL-35-15. Next base: position 491 of record JAEUTT010000586.1, read on the forward strand.
AAAACAGAAATATTATTTGGTATCCAATTAACTATAAAAATGGGAAACTATTGCTATTGAAAAAGTTGCTCAATTTTATACAAACATTAATAATTTGTTTGAAAATTAAAATAAAATTCAAGCCTAAAGCTATAATTGGTTTTTTGCCTATTGCAGGAGGTTTTAGCTATATTATAGCTAATCTTTTGAGGCTAAAACTTATTGTGTTTTGTTTTGAACCACACAGTGATTATATGGTTGACTTTAAAATCTGGAAAAAAAAATCAATCAAATATAAACTTTTGAATAAGTTCGAAACACTACAATTAAAAAATGCGGATTATCTTGTTTTACCAACAAGTTATTCTATTCACAAAGCTAATTTGGTTAACCCTCACAGCAAGAAATACTTGGTTCCTATATCCATTGATACGGATGCAATGAAATTTTCGTTAGAAAAGAGACAAAAAGTCAGAACTGAGATAAATGCTAACAATAAGATAGTTATAATTTATACAGGTAAATTTGGTGGGATATATTACAGTTCAGATGAAATAATTTCTTTCTTTAAAAAACTTTATGAGCAAAACAAAAACTATTTCATATACATAATCACACCCAATACAAATGATGTTAATACTAGCATTAAAAAGCAGCAACTAAGTTCGGATTCTTATTTCGTATCTAATACAGTCCCTTATGAAGAATTATCCTTTCACATTTCAGCAGCTGATATTGGTTTAGTTGCTGTTCCACCATTCCCCTCACAAAAATATAGAACACCTGTTAAATCTGCTATATATTTATCCTGTGGAATTCCATATATCATTAACAAAGGAATAGCAGAAGACGATCTTGTTGCCGAAAAAGAAAATGTAGGAATAGTAGTTGAAAATATTAAAATGACTAGTGCCGAGTCAATAGATCGAAAAATAATCAGCCTATTAAGCAATGATAGAGCCCTCCTCAGAGAAAATTGCAAAAAAACTGCAAAAAAGTACAGAGGCATTGATAATTCAACACTTGCTCTGTATGAAATTATAAATGATTTATTTGCTTAAATTAGCAAAATGAAAATAACAATTACAGGAGGCTTTGGTTTTATTGGTTCCCATGCAGCTATTTTGCTTCATAAACAAGGCCACGAAATAAATATTATTACAAAAAGCAGCAAAGTACCATCACATCTTAAATCTATTGAAAAAAAATTAAATATAATTGTTGGTGATTATAGCAGTGATGAGATATTGAAATATGCACTTCAAACTGATATCATAATTCATACAGCATGTACAACAGTTCCTGAAAATTCAACTCAAAATCCTATTTATGATATAGAGACGAATGTAATTCCTTCAATAAAATTAATTTCAGAAGCATCAAAAAAGAATATAAAAAAAATAATTTTCATATCCTCTGGCGGAGTTGTTTATGGAAAAAATGAAAATGAGTTCATTAGCGAAAAGGATTCTACAAACCCAATATCATCATACGGAATAACCAAATTAACAATAGAAAAATATTTACAATTATATAAGCATATAAACGGATTAGAATTTGTATCACTTAGAATTTCTAATGCTTATGGTCCATTTCAAAACTATAAAAATAACCAAGGAGTTATTATGAATTGGATTAATAGAATAGCAAACAATAATTCTATTGAAATTTGGGGAGACGGGTCAGTTATTAGAGACTATATATATATTGATGATATTTGTAGAGCAATAGAATTAACTATTTCATGTGAGATTTCTGGGGTATACAATATTGGTTCCGGAAATGGAATTTCGCTAAAAGAATTAGCTAATATAATCAATGAAATAAGTCACTC
>JAEUTT010000587.1 GCA_016787165.1 Bacteroidia bacterium
CGTAAAAATTACATTGCCTAACTTGCCTGGTGCATTTAATGGGTTAAAAATTGTTCAAATTTCCGACATCCATTCTGGAAGTTTTGTATCTACCAAGCCATTGGAAGAAGCCGTTAAATTAATTAATGCACAAAACCCGGATGTTATATTTTTTACCGGTGATTTGGTGAATGATAGAGCAACAGAGATGGAGCCATTTATGGATGTGTTAAACAAATTAAATGCACCTATGGGAGTATATAGCACATTAGGTAATCACGATTATGGCGATTATGTTTCTTGGGAAAGTCAGGCTGCAAAAGTGGAAAATTTAGAAAATTTAAAAAAAGTGCATGCTCAATTAGGTTGGCGATTATTAATGAATGAGCATGTTCCGTTGAAAAAACAAGATGCTGAAATTGCGTTGATTGGTGTTGAAAATTGGGGTGATAAATTACATTTTCCTAAGTATGGTGATTTACAAAAAGCGCATGCCGGAACTGAAAAATATCCTGTAAAGCTTTTATTATCACATGATCCATCACATTTTACCAATCAAGTGAAGCAACTGTATAAGGATATTGATATAACTTTTAGTGGTCATACACACGGTTTTCAGTTTGGAATAGAAATTCCGGGTTTTAAATGGAGTCCGTCACAATATGTATATAAACATTGGGCTGGATTAGCACAAGAAAACAATCAATATTTGTATGTAAACAGAGGATTAGGCTTTTTAGGTTATCCGGGCAGAGTAGGTATACTTCCCGAAATAACTGTTATGGAACTTTATAAAGCTTAGTTATTGATAATACTCGTAAGCGCCAATATCAGGTAATGAGGTTGTAGAATTTGGTCGCGATTGGTTTTTTAAATCAGTAAAAATAGTTACAGGATTAAATGCTTGGTCAATAGCAGGCGAATTACTATTTAAGCGATAGTCATTTGCTGTAAAATCTTTAAACTGAGGATTTACATTTTTAATGATATTGCTATAGATGTTTGTGTTAGTTGTGTTTCTGGCTGTTTTTAACAAGCAGTTTTCAAATTTATAGTTAAAATAGCCAGGTCCTGCTAAATCTGTTGAATCAAGAACTATTTCTTCGGCTAAGCTTCCGTAAATGATGCAACTTTTAAATAAGCAACTATCTATAGGTCGAACAAATAAATTACTACCGCTAACATAATAATTGTTCAGTGCTAATAATGAAGTTTGTCTGTTATCTTCATTCCAAAAGTTAGCAAACGTACAGTGTTCAAATTTGTATTTGCCTCCAATGGCTAATGCTGCAGCATATTGTCCGCAATTAGCAAATAAACAATTGTTGCTCCAAATATGTGCTCCTTGTGCATACAATGCAGCAATTTTCATGTTTTTAATAATTGTATTGCTTAATTTTAAGGTTGGTGCACTTACGGTGGTATCTACCTGAAGGCCAATGTTTGCATTTTTTATAATAGCCCAATCAATCACATTATTTTTGCTTTTGTAGGAAAGCCATATTCCACGCCATTGACCCGGTGCATCTTTGTATTCAGCTTCCAATCTGCTGCCTTGAAAAACAGGTTCATTGTTATGAGAACCATTCACAATCAACGTTCCATCATCGTACACATATAAGCAAGCATTGTTATAAAAGTACATTTTTGTGTTTGCTTGAACAGTAAGCTTACAATCAGAATCAACTACAGCATAACCAAAAACCAAGTAGGGTTTATCATTTGGTAAAATCGTATCAAAATGTTCTCTGCCAATAATAGAATAAGGCGGAAAACCTGAGGTAGGGAAAATCGTTGGTTTTATTAAATATACATCTTGACCGATAGCAGTTAGTTTAACATTTTGAATGTTTCCATTTGTTTCAAAAATAACAGAATCTTTAACCAATAAAGGTGAATTAACACCTGTAGGATTTACGGTTACTTGAACAAAAACAAACAAACTATCTCCACCTAAAATTTCAACATCCCTGATAATAGGATTATTTACTGAAGTAGCGTTACCATCTACATTGATTCTAAATTGAGAATAATTGCCCCCTCCTAAAAAAATACGAGATATGTTTAATGGTTGGCTATGTGTGTTGTATATTTTAAATAGGCGAGTAGTGGAGCCTATTTGAGTAAAAACAGTATCAAAAAAAACAGTATCAGCCGAAAAATTTAGTTTGGCAGATGGGTCGGTAAGTAATTCATCTTTTTTGCAAGAGGTGAACAACAAACAACTTGTTAGAAATAAAAAAATACTTGTTTTAAAAAAATTCATTTTGCGAATATAAGGTTAAAGCATTTTGTAAACTTAAAAACAGTTATAAAATTGTTTAGATGTGTTATATTTTTAATTATTATCGAAGCTTTTAGGCTTATATAGGGTGAAAATTCAAAAAAAAACACTATTTTTGCAACCCTATAAAAACCTGCGTCCGTTTGTTTGGATGTTTGGAAAAAAATAAACTATGATAAAAATTACCTTACCCGATGGTTCTATTCGTGAATATGCAAAAGGAACCACAGCACTTCAAATTGCAAGTTCAATTTCTGAAGGATTAGCACGAAATGTATTAGCAGCAAAAGTAAAACTCTCGACATCGCTCGAGTCAGGTTTTGAAGTATGGGATGCTACGCGCCCTATAAACACAGATGCTTCGCTGGTATTATTAACCATTAATGATGCTGAAGGAAAATCAACCCTTTGGCATTCATCAGCGCATTTGATGGCCGAGGCTATTGAAGCCATTTATCCGGGAACAAAATTTGGCATTGGTCCGCCAATTGAAAATGGATTTTATTATGATATCGACTTAGGTGGTAAATCTATTTCGCAAGAAGACTTCAAAAAAATTGAAGATAAAATGCTGGAATTGGCTCGTCAAAATAATGAATACATCCGCAAAGAGATTTCAAAAGCCGATGCTGTTGCTTATTTTAAAGAAAAGGGGGATGAATACAAGCTAGATTTGCTAGAAAATTTGGAAGATGGAAACATCACTTTTTATGAGCAAGGTAAGTTTACCGATTTGTGTCGTGGTCCACACATACCCAATACAGGATTTATAAAAGCGGCAAAGCTGATGAATGTGGCTGGTGCCTATTGGAAAGGGGATGAAAAAAATAAAATGTTAACCCGTATTTATGCGGTTACATTTACTAAACAAAAAGATTTAACCGACTATTTGGCTTTATTAGAAGAAGCAAAAAAGCGCGACCATCGTAAGCTTGGGAAGGAATTAGAGTTGTTTGCGTTTTCCGAAAATGTAGGAATGGGTTTACCATTGTGGTTACCTAAAGGAGCCATGTTACGTGAGCGATTGGTACAATTTTTACAAAAAGCACAAGTGAAAGCAGGCTATTTGCCGGTGGTTACACCACATATTGGTAATAAGCGTTTGTATCAAACTTCAGGTCATTACGAAAAATATGGTAAAGATTCTTTTCAGCCCATTTTAACACCACATGAAGGGGAGGAGTTCTTTTTAAAACCAATGAATTGTCCGCATCACTGCGAAATATATAAAACATCACCTCGTTCATACAAAGATTTACCAATTCGCTTTGCTGAATTTGGTACGGTGTACCGTTACGAAATGGCAGGTGAATTACATGGTTTAACTCGTGTACGTGGGTTTACACAAGATGATGCACATTTGTTTTGTCGACCAGACCAAGTAAAAGATGAATTTTGTAAGGTTATTGATTTGGTGTTATATGTATTTAAAGCATTGGATTTTAATGACTTTACAGCACAAATATCGTTACGTGACCCTGAAAATAAGTCGAAATACATTGGAAGTGATGAAAATTGGGCTTTGGCAGAGCAAGCAATCATTGAGTCGGCAGCTGAAAAAGGTTTAAAAACAGTTGTAGAATTGGGTGAGGCTGCATTTTATGGTCCTAAGCTCGATTTTATGGTAAAAGATGCTTTGGGAAGAAAATGGCAATTAGGTACAATTCAGGTAGATTATAACCTGCCAGAGCGTTTTGAATTAGAATATACGGGTGCAGATAACCAAAAACATCGTCCGGTGATGATTCATCGTGCTCCGTTTGGCTCATTAGAGCGATTTATAGCTGTTTTAATTGAGCATTGTGCTGGAAAATTTCCTTTATGGTTAACTCCTGAACAAATTGCCATTTTGCCAATCAGCGAAAAATATAACGATTACGCAAAAAAAGTTTTAGAATTACTAAAAAATTACGATATTCGCGGGCTCGTTGACGACCGCAATGAGAAAATAGGTAAAAAAATACGTGATACGGAGTTGCAAAAAGTGCCGTACATGTTGATTGTAGGGGAAAAGGAAGAGGCAGAAAATAAAGTTGCGGTTCGAAAACAAGGTGATGGTGATTTAGGAAGTTTTTCTATAGAAGAATTTGCAACAATTATCAGCACTGAAATAGAGAAAAACGTTAAAAATTAGGAATAAAAAAATTGGTGATTTAGGCAAACAAATAACTATTTAACCAATAACTACTAACTAAATAAGGAGGAACAAGCTATAGCAGCGCCATTTAACAATAACAGTAATCCGGCAAATAAATTTAATAAGCCGGCACCTTCAGGTCCACGCCCAGATAATAGATTTGGAAGAGGCGGAAGAAGAGTTAAAGAAGATTTACATAATATCAATGATCGCATCAGAGCGCGTGAAGTACGTGTGGTTGGTGAAGGAATTGAGCCAGGTGTTTATCCAATTGCAAAAGCATTGGAAATAGCAAAAGAGGCAGGTTTAGATTTAGTGGAAATTTCACCAAATGCAGAACCACCTGTTTGTAAAGTAATTGATTATAAAAAATTTTTATACGACCAAAAAAAGAAACAAAAAGAGCTAAAAGCAAAAGCGGCCAAAACAGTTATTAAAGAAATTCGTTTTGGTCCCCAAACAGATGATCATGATTTTAATTTTAAAAAAAATCATGCAATTAAATTTTTGCAAGATGGTTCAAAAGTAAAAGCATTTGTATTTTTTAAAGGTCGTTCAATTGTATTTAAAGAGCAAGGCGAAATATTATTATTACGTTTTGCAAATGAATTAGAAGAATATGGTAAAGCAGAACAATTACCAGTATTAGAAGGAAAAAAAATGATAATGGTAATAGGACCAAGAAAAAAATAGTAAAATTTAAAGATTAGTTAAACAATTATAATTTCAATAAGATGCCAAAAATGAAAACGAATTCCAGTGCTAAAAAGAGATTCTCTTTAACTGGAACAGGAAAAGTAAAAAGAAAGCATGCTTTCAAAAGTCATATCTTGACTAAAAAAACAACTAAAGCAAAACGTGCATTAACAAAAGCAGGATTAGTTGATAGTACAGATATGCCACGCGTAAAAGCAATGCTAACAATCGGAAAATAATCCGATTACAGAAAGAAAAATTACAGTTCATTAAAATAAATATTAACCAGATAATCAGTTCAAAAAGCGTTTGCTAACTGTACAAACCACTGCTTGTCGAAACAAAAACTAAAAAGAAATGCCTAGATCGGTTAACTCGGTGGCTTCAAGAGCCAGAAGAAAAAAAGTCCTAAAA
>JAEUTT010000588.1 GCA_016787165.1 Bacteroidia bacterium
GATGCAAGTTATAAAAAAAAGCCCTATGAAGATAATCACAGGGCTTTTTCAACTAAGAGTTTAAATTATTTTTTAGGTGCAGTTGTTGTAGCAGGAATTGTAATTCCTAATTTTTTAACTACCAATCCAATAATATCATCAGCAGGTTCATTGTACAATACTAAACCAGTACTAGTATCTAATACATATTTGTATCCGTTTTCTTTTGCAACTTGATCAATTGCTTTTTTAGCTTTTTCATACACGGGCTTTGATAAATCAGCACTTTTCTTTTGATAATCTGATTGTGCTTGTTGTTGAAAGTCTTGAATACGTTGATTTAAATCATTCAATTCTTTTTCTTTGTTAGCTTTAATAATTGGAGCCATGTTAGGTGCATCCGCTTGGTATTTATCGTATTTTTCTTGCAATTCGGTTTGCATTGCAACTACTTGTTGCTCTAATTGTTTTGCATAATCTTGTACTGCTTGTTGTGCTACTTTTGATTCAGGCATAATGCTAATTAAAGAGTCTAAATCTATATGTGCTACTTTTTGTGCATTTGCTGTAAAGGCAGTAAATATAACAACAGCACTAACAACTAATAATTTCGAGATATTCTTCATAGGTTTTTAATTTTTGATTGTTTTTACTTTTATTTTAAGGTGTCAAATGTAATTATTTTTTATTAGATGGTGATTTTCCTCCTTTGTAACCCAACACTTCTAAGACATCATCGCTTTTATCGTTTTTTGCATTTGCATACAACATAGTCATATCACCTGCTCTATCAAAAACCACAGCGTATGCTCCTTTTTCTGCTACCGTTTTCACCGCATTATACACTTTATCCTGAATAGGTTTTACAAGCTCTTGGCGTTTTTTAAACAATTCTCCATCAACGCCAAATCGTAATTTTTGTAAATCTTTTGCTTCTTTTTCTTTTGCAATAATATCGGCTTCACGTTTCTTTTTCATCTCATCGGTAAGTAATATTTGCTCTGCTTGATATGCTTTATACATTTTATCAATTTCAGCATATTTTGCTTCAATTTCTTTTTGCCATTGAACCGATACTTTATCTAGCTCTGATTGAGCCGCTTTGTATTCTGGAATTTGACCCAGAATATATTCTGTATCAACATAAGCAAATTTTTGTGCAACGGAAACAGTACTTACTGTTAATAAAACACTAAAAAACAAAATTACTTTTTTCATATCTGTTATTTTTAAAGCATCATTTGAATATGCTAAAGCTAAATTAATAAATTATTATAACTCTCCTATACTTGCCCCAATTGTAAAATGGAACTGTCCTTTTTGCATCCCTCTATTTGAAGGAACATCATCCAATCTCCAACCATAGTCAAATCCAAGCAAACCAAACATTGGTAAAAACACCCTTACACCTAATCCAGTTGAACGATAAACATTGAATGGATTAAAATCTTTTCCTTGATTCCAAGTGTTTCCCCCTTCAGCAAATCCTAACACATAAATTGTTGCTTGTGGATTTGTAGTAATTGGAAATCTTAACTCCGCAGTATATTTAGTAACATACAAAGAACCTCTGCTGGCTGATAATGATTGATCATCATATCCTCTTAATGCAATAATTTCTCTTCCATCCAAAGCAAAACCAGTTAAACCACTACCACCTAAATAAAAACGTTCAAATGGTGACTGACCAACTTTATTATTATATGAAGTTAAGAAGCCAAAACCAACTGATGTACGCAATATCAAATTGCGTGCCTCTTTACCTTCCGCTCCCCTCTTATTGGTTATTGGAGTAAAAAAAGTAGCTGTAGCTTTATACTTTTGGTATTCTACATATTTAAATCGTTCTTGATCTGTCATTTTAGGACTAGAATAATCTTTACCATCAAAATAAGAATAAGGAGGAGTCCATTGACCAGACAATGTTAAAACAGAACCCCTTGTTTCAAAGATGGGCTTATCAACTGAATTACGTTGGATGGTAGCTTTGTAATAAATATTATTTGAATAGCCTTGGCTAAATGAAAAAATAGAACCATAATTATTCAAGGTATAATATTGATAATTTACTTCTTGATACAAGGTGAAATAATCATCCGGCCATTTTAATCGTTTTCCTAAACCAACCGACAAGCCGATGATATCAAGTGAAGCACGATCAGGGTTGGTAACTTTAACACCATCTTTGGTGATTTTCTTTTTTTCTCCATTACTTTGAACAGAGTAATAAGCAGTAACGCTCAAGGAATTTGGTTTTTTACCTCCTAACCAAGGCTCTGTAAATGAAAGGTTGTATGATTGAAAGAACAAACCATTTGATTGTGCACGCACACTTAATCTTTGTCCATCGCCACTTGGTAATGGCCTCCAGGTATTTTTCTTGAAAAAATTACGTGCCGAAAAATTATTAAAAGTAACGCCAAGTGTTCCAACAACACGCCCTCCACCATAACCGCCAGATAATTCAATTTGATCAGAAGGTTTTTCCTCTACAGTATATTCAATATCTACTGTTCCTGTGGCAGGATTAGGTGTAGGTACCACATTCATTTTTTCAGGATCAAAGTACCCTAATTGTTGTAACTCTCGTTGTGAACGAATCACATCAGACCTTCTAAACAACTGTCCTGGACGGGTTCTTATCTCACGTAAAATTACACGATCATTAGTTTTTGTATTTCCTACAATTGTTACTTTATTTATTGTTGCTTGTTTGCCTTCATAAATTCGCATTTCAATATCAATAGAATCGCCATTAACCATTGTTTCTACTGGCGTTACATTAAAGAACAAATAACCTTCATCCATGTATAATGAACTAATATCACTACCATTAGGGTTCATAAAAAGTTTTGAATCCAAATTCTCTTGATCATACACTTCCCCTTTTTTGATATTTAAAACACTACTTAAATCTTTAGATGAATATTTACTATTTCCAACCCAATAAATA
>JAEUTT010000055.1 GCA_016787165.1 Bacteroidia bacterium
CGAGAGCATTGATTTTATTAGGTATGGGATGGGTATTGGCAACCTATATTATCTCCCGCTTCACCTTTCATTTAGCAGGTTTAAAATCATTTAACTTAAACCCTGATAAAACAAAACGCATTGCTATAATTGGTACTCAAGATGAGTATGAACGTGTAAATACTTTATTGAAACAAACCAATATAAATACTAGCTTTATTGGCTTTGTAAGTGCTGACACTAATGGAGCACACCATTCAAATTACATAGGAACAATACAACAAATAAAAGAAGTAATTGAAATTTATAAAATAAATGAAGTTGTTTTTTGCTCACGTGACATATCTTCACAAGGCATTATTGAACACATGCATACCTTAGTATCAGCTGATGTTGATTTTAAAATAGCACCACCCGAAAGCCTTTCTATCATTGGGAGCAATTCCATTGACACTGCAGGAGATTTATACATGATTGATGTTAATTCAATTAGCAAACCAAAAAATAAACGAAACAAACGTTTGTTCGATTTTGTATCCAGCTGTATTTTAATTGTATTATCACCTATTGTTGTTTTATTTCAAAACAATAAACCCGGCTTTTTTAAAAATAGTATTTCTGTTTTATTGGGTTTAAAATCATGGGTAGGATATGGCAATGACAAGCATGAACATTTGCCAAAAATAAAAAATTCGGTACTCTCGCCTGCTGATGCTATTAATAGCAAAATAGACATCAACGAAGATACACGTAGCCGATTACACTTAGCGTATTCAAAAGATTATAAAATTGAAAACGACTTAAACATTGTTTGGAAAGCATTCAAAAAACTTGGTCAGTAATATGCACTTATTTTACACACCTGATATTACCACAAATACCTACACCCTTTCTGAAGAAGAAAGTAAGCATTGTGTGCGTGTTTTAAGAATGACAAATGGGGATTTGGTTGAATTGATGGATGGCAAAGGAAGTATTTATAAAGCTGAGATAATTGACAATAATCCAAAACGATGTATGGTAACCATTACCGACACACTTAAAGTAGAAAGAAGAACATTTCAATTACACATTGCTATATCTCCTACCAAAAATATCGATCGTATAGAATGGTTTTTAGAAAAAGCTACCGAGATTGGTATTGATGAAATATCATTTTTAAATTGTGATAATAGTGAGCGTACAGTTATAAAAAATGAACGATTAAGTAAAGTCATTATTTCTGCTATTAAGCAAAGTAAAAACGCTTACTTACCAATATTGAATGAGCTTATCAGTTTTAAAACATTTATAGCTCAAACAAAAAATTATCAAGGGCAAAAATTTATTGCACATTGTTATTCAAATGAATTGCCACATTTAAAAAATAAGTACACTATAAATAATAATGCACTTATATTAATAGGCCCTGAAGGAGATTTTTCAAAAGAAGAAGTGCAACTAGCAGAAGTCAATGGCTTTATTGCTATTTCATTGGGGAAAAACAGATTACGCACTGAAACTGCTGCGCTATACGCTTGCAATACAGTAAATTTGATGAATGAATAAAGTGATTCTTGAATTTGTTTTAATAGATCAACGCAATCAAAACAAACCTTATTGGTAATATAAAACAAAAAAAGAGGCGAATTTTTCGCCTCTTTTTTATTAATCGTATTGTTATTTTTTATTTCACCATTAGCTTTTGTGTTGCTCTAGTAGTAGCAGTTTCTAGCACAATGAAGTAAGCTCCGGCATTCATTTCAGAAGAATTGATAAAATAATTTTTTGTTCCACTTGGCATTTCTCCTTCATAAATAGTACTTACTACTTTACCAAGCATATCGTACATTTTAATTGTACCTCTCCCCGACTCTTTTAAATAAGTAGGAATACAAGTGATACCATGCGATGGATTAGGATATGCTTGTTGAGCAAAAATAGTTTCCGCTTCCTGTATTCCGGTAGAACCACCTAATACATCAAACTCAAAATTCCCTGCCGGTGCAGGCATAGGTCGCACTTGTTCTTTTCCCGAGTTAGCATGCCCTTTAATGTAATAAAACACATGTGTTCCTGCTACTTGTGCTGGAATAAAACCTGTCCAAGTATCCGTACTTGCATTGGTTAAAGTCATAGTAACAGCAGTATACGGAACATTTGCAGTATCGGTAGTATAATACAATGTTGCAAACTGTATCCCAGATTTATGCTGAACAATTGCATCTACTTGATAAGGTGTAACTGTATTGGTTGTGTTTGGCAAATTTTGGTGCACAATACGCAGTGGAGCTTGAACACCTACCGAATGGGTAATACAATGCAATGAACCACTTGCACTAATGGTTGAATTGGAATTTATTCCTACAATGTTATAACCAGGCATTGCATCTTTCCAAATACGGATAGCAGTCGTGTCATATTGCGCATAAAATTGTGGAACAATAAC
>JAEUTT010000017.1 GCA_016787165.1 Bacteroidia bacterium
TACAGAAATTTTAGCGTTGATTTTACTTACAAATATGCCTTAGGTCCGGTAAACATTTCCGATAAACTGCAAACAGATAATGGAATTTATCAATATAAAACTTACAAAGAAGAAAAAAGAAAATATCCACGTACATTTTTCTTTTTAGACAGAGGCATTTACCGCCCAGGTCAAACGGTTTATTTTAAAGGTATTATGATTAATACCGATGGAGAAACAAATGAAATCATGCCAAATACTTCTACTACTGTTACATTTTATGATGTAAACTATCAAAAGGTAGCAGATGTAAATTTAACAACAAATGAGTTTGGGACATTCAATGGGGCATTCACCACTCCATCAGGTTTGTTAAACGGACAAATGAGTTTGAGCAACGGAAGCGGAACAATTTATTTTTCGGTTGAAGAATACAAACGTCCAAAATTTGAAGTAACATTTAAACCTGTAGAAGGCAGTTATAAATTAAATGAAAATATAAAAGTAAATGGAAATGCCATTGCTTACTCGGGAGCTAAAATTGATGGAGCCGAAGTAAAATATCGTGTTGTACGTAATGCTTCTTTCCCTTATTGGTGGTACTGGTGGAGAGGGTATTATCCACAATCGGCACAAATGGAAATAACAAATGGGGTAACCACATCCAACGATACAGGAGCATTTTTTATTGATTTTAAAGCATTGGCAGATGCATCCATCCCAAAATCATATCAACCAACCTACACTTATACTATATATGCCGATGTAACAGATATTAATGGTGAAACACATAGTTCACAAACTTATGTAAGCGTTGCTTATACAGCATTGAACTTAAATGTCAGTATTCCTTCATTGCTCGAAAAAGAAAATAAAAAAGCATTTGCTATTCATTCTACAAACATGAGCGGACAGTTTGAAAAGGCAGCAGGAACAGTAACTATTTACAAACTAAAAGAACCGGCAAAACAATATAGAGCAAGATCTTGGAACAAACCGGATAAATATATTATTAGTAAGGAAGAGTTTGAAAATCTATATCCCGAAGATGAATACAAGGATGAAAATAATATGTATAACTGGGAAAAAGGAGAAAGGGTTTTTGAAAAAAGTTTTAACAATACATCTACAACAGTTACTCCTAAAGCAGGAGCCGGCTCTGTAAAAAACGTTAATGATTCGGTGAAAATTACCAATCTTAATACATGGAAACAAGGTGTATATGTTATGGAAGCTCTAAGTAAAGATGCTTATGGCGAAGAAGTAAAAGATATAAAATATTTTACAGTTTATTCTAATAGTGGTAGCGATGTGCCTAATCAAATCAACTGGTTTCAACAACTAACAACCGGAGCAGTGGAGCCTGGTGAAAAAGCAAAATTTATTGTTGGTTCTAAATTAGAGAATGTAAAAGTGCTTTTTGAAATTGAGCACAAAGGTCAAATTGTAAAAAAAGAATTTTTAACGCTTAATAAAGAACAAAAAATAATTGAAATTCCTATCGAAGAAAAGCACAGAGGAAATTTATCGTATCACTTATTGTTTATTAAAAATAATCGTTCCTATTCACAAAATGGTACTGTAACTATTCCTTATACCAATAAACAGCTCGATATTGAATTTGAAACTTTTCGAAATAAATTACAACCGGGGCAAAAGGAAGAATGGAGAGTAAAAATTAAAGATAAAAAAGGAGAGAAACTTGCTGCCGAAATGATGGCAACATTGTACGATGCATCGTTGGATGCATTTAAGCCTAATGATTGGTACTTTAATATCTACAACAATTATTATTCTAATTTATACTGGGATGTAAACAAAGCATTTGGCAATATAAATGCACAATTGTTTCAAGTGGGTTGGAATAAATATCCTTCTGGAGCATATCAATATTTCGATAGGCTCAATTGGTTTGGATACAATAGCTATTACTATGGTTCTTATTATGGTGGAGATGGTGATTATGAATTAGATGGTTTGAGTGTAAGAGGTGCTCGTGCAAACGCCCCTGTAGCTGCAACAGGTTCGGTTGCTGTTGAAGAAAAATCGGTGGATGAATCAGAAAGCACAGGAAAAAATAGAAATAAAGCGGGAGTAAAAAAAGAAACAGTTCAGTATAGCGAACCATTAATATCACCTGATACTAAAACTGGTTCAACGGTTACAAGAGAAGACTACAGAAATAATAATTCTGTTAAGAGCGAAATGCAAGATTTATCAACAGTTGCATCACGCAGTAATTTTGCAGAAACAGCTTTCTTCTATCCTCAACTTGAAACAGATAAAGATGGAAATGTG
>JAEUTT010000101.1 GCA_016787165.1 Bacteroidia bacterium
TTTTAGAGATTAATTCATTTTTTAAAAAAAGTAATTCTGTTTTTAAGTTTTTGATTAACCCAATACGATACTTATTTGCCAATTTGAAAGCAATCAAAGTTGTTGAAAAGGAAATGGGTAAAATTGATCTAGTTCAAGTTAATGTTTTAACGAGGCCAGGAGTTATCGCAGTGCTTATGTATTGTTTTAGCAGGATTCCTTATATCGTAGTTGAACATTGGACAGGTTATGCATCTGGTAAATTTCAATCACAAAGTTTTATTAAAAGATGCATTTCTACATATATTGTAAGTAAAGCAAAAGCAGTTGTTGTTGTCTCCAAGTCGTTAAAAGATAAAATGCTTGAATTGGGATTAAAGAATAAGTATGTTGTTATTCCTAATGTGATAGAAAATGTTTGTTTGCAAAAAAAGAGAGATAGTGATGTGATTAAGATACTAACGGTTGCTGATTTGTATGATTTGCATAAAAATATTAGTGATGTTTTATCTGTAATCTCTAAAATTATAAACGAAACAGACTATAAGATAGAATATCATGTTATAGGAGGTGGTCCCGATGAATTTATTTTGAGGGAAAAGTCAGATAAATTAGGATTAACGAATAGGGTTGTTTTTTTTCATGGTAGACAAACAAACGAATTTGTATACGAGTTTTATAAAGAAATTGATTTTGTAATAATTAATAGTAGGCTAGAAACATTTTCGGTTGTTGCAACTGAGGCAATTGTTAATGGTAAGCCTTTAATAACAACAGTTTGTGGAGGACCGGAAGAATTTATTACAGAAAAGCAAGGGGTGTTGATAGAAAAAGATAATGTTGAAGAATTGAAAAAGGCAATTTTGTTTATGCTACACAATTATAAAATGTATAATGCAGAAGCCTTGAATGAGTACGCTATGAGTAAGTTTAGTTATCATATTATTGGAAAACAATTTTATGATTTATACAATGATATTATAAAAAACAACAATGCTTAAAAGTGTAGCATCTACTTTTATTATTCGTTTAGTTATTGCTTTTTCAAATTTAGCAATTGCAGTTGTATTGTCCAGAAATATTGGTGCAGAAGGTAAAGGAGAAGCAAGTTTAATAATTTTGAGTGTTGCTATGATATTATTGTTTTGCAATATTGTTGGAGGCGCATCCTTACCTTACTTTGTTCCAAGACATAATACAGCATTGTTATTATTGTTAAGCAATGGTTGGACGATTTTAGTATGTTCTATTGCTTTTTGTTTCATCTTCTTTTTTGAATTTCTAAATTCTTCTTTTGTTGTTGATGTAATCTTGCTTTCTGTGTTAAGTTCTTTTTTAGCAACTAATCTATCTGTTTTACTCGGAAAGGATAGGGTGAAGGAATTTAATTATATTTCACTACTGCAGGTTTTGATAAATTTCTTTTTTCTTTTAGTATTTTTTTTCACAGATAAAAAAAGTGTACAATCATATGTGTTTTCCTATTACATTGCTATTGTAGTTTGTTTAATTATAAGTTCCATAGCCATTTTTAAATATTTGAAGAATAGTTCATTCTTAAATGCAAGTTTTGTTTTTGTTGAAATGTTTAAGCTTGGGTTTAATAATCAATTAGGGCATGTAATGAAATTTGTAAGTGGAAGATTGGGTTTTTACTTGCTGGCATTTTATTCAGGAAATCAGTCGCTTGGTGTTTTCTCAAACGGAATAGCATTGGTTGAATCGGTTTTAATTATCAGTAATAGTTATGCAACTGTATTATACCCAAAGGTTTTGAATTCAAAGGATAATCAAATTTCACAATATTTGACTGTCAGTATGATAAAGCAGAGTGTACTACTTTGTTTCTTTGCTCTTTTGATTTTATTAGCACTGCCCTCACTTTTTTGGGTGTGGTTACTTGGTTCAGAATTCGGAGGTGTAAAAATTGTTATTCTGCTTGTATCTCCTGGAATATTTTTTTATAATGTGGTGTTATTACTCAGTCATTATTTCTCCGGTGTTGGAAAGGTTAGTGTAAATACTTTTGCTAATTTTATAGGATTGTTTGTTGCTTCAGCTTCTAGCATATTAATAGTGCCCCAATATGATATTATTGCAGGGAGTTTGATTATCTCTATTTCGAATGTATCTATAGGTTTGATCCTTATTTATATTTTTTTAAAAGATTCGCGTTTGCGGATGGTGAATTTTTTACCAAATCATAAAGATTTTGACATACTGTTAAATGGATTTAAAAGTATTTTTAGGCAGTAATCTTTAGTCTGCTATCGCTAATACCCTCCATCTGATTTCTTATTTCTCAATAAGAAATTTTAAATTTTTATTCTCAAATGTTTTTATTATATTTGTTAAGAATAAATTAATATACGTCTAACCCTTAATAAATAAAATGCTATGAAAAAACACTTACTATTGAGTTTAGCTGTAAGTATGGGTGGTTTTGCTGTTGCGCAAACTACTTCTGCTGTAGTTAAACCTAAATTAAATCCAACGGTGGCTAATCAAGCTTTACCGTACGTAAAAAACCAACAATTAGGTGCTTCTGCTCAAGATTCATTTGAATCGGTTGTAAATAACCTACAAAGAAGAC
>JAEUTT010000149.1 GCA_016787165.1 Bacteroidia bacterium
CTTATAAACATTTACGTGAAGCAGATGTGATGAGGAGCAAACGTTTGAGGCGTGTCATTGACCTACGCGAAAAAATTAATCACCCACTTTATTATCCTGATCAGCCAATTTTGGATAGAAAAAGTTTGTACGATGTTATCAAAGACGCAGCGCTTATTGATGGAACAATCACATGTTTTAATAACCCTGCTTTTGATGATGAGTTCAGATTTGAAATGACCAAAAGCGAAATTGAAGCTAAGTTGTTCTCTTGGGATACTCTTCAAACAGAAGATCCTGTAACAGGAGAGATGACTTCCGCTCCAACAAAAGATGCTGTTGAGTCTGGAGAAATTCAACAATACTGGGTAAAAGAAGATTGGTTTTTTGATAAGCAACGTTCGGTATTAGACGTTCGTATTATAGGAATTTGTCCACTTACATTAAAGAAAAGTGAAACAGGAGAGATTGTAGGTACTAGTCCTTTGTTTTGGATTTATTTTCCGGAAGCTCGCCCTATTTTTGCGAATCAAGAAGTGTACATGCGACATAATGATGCAGAACGCAGAACAATGGAAGATATATTTTGGAAACGTATGTTTTCAAGTTATGTTCGTAAAGAAACCAATGTGTATGACCGTACCATTGCAGAGTATAAATCAGGTTTGGATGCTTTGATTGAAGCAGAACGTGTGAAAACAGACATCTTTGTTTATGAGCACGATTTGTTCCATTTCTAAGTAAGGATATATTTAAATAATAAAAAATCCCTCGAAATTTTTCGAGGGATTTTTTATTATTACCGCTTATCATCTAATTCATACCGATTAACTCGAAATCTAATATTCCTGAAAATTCTGCTGTTTTTTTAACAAAATAAATTGTTACATTTATGCGCCTTAAAAAAAAGCGATTTTATTCTATAATAGTATCAATATGACAATCAAAAAATATTTATTAGTATCAGTTTTAATAACACTTTCAATTCTTGTTAAAGCTCAACAAGGAAGCTCTACAGGAACAGTTAGAGGGTTTGTGTATGTGAAAGAAACTGGAGAACCAGTACTTTTTACAAACGTAGTTTTAAAAGGAACAACAATAGGTAATTCAACAGATGTAAATGGTTATTTCTCTATAAACAAAATTCCTCCAGGAAGTTATACATTAATGATAGCATCTGCTTTTGGCTATGATACATTACTTGTTCCTTTTACTGTAAAAGCAGGAGAGATTGTTAATCAAAAATTATATATCGTAAAATCAAACGTAAAATTAAAAGTGGTAGAAGTTACTGCCGAACAAGAAGCAAAACAAACAGAAACTCAGGTGTCGGTCAATAAAATTGATCCAATCATGATAAAAAAATTGCCTACTGTTGGTGGTGAACCTGATTTAGCTCAATATTTACAGGTATTACCCGGTGTTATTTTTACAGGTGATCAAGGAGGGCAGTTGTACATTAGAGGCGGCTCTCCTATTCAAAATAAAGTATTGTTGGATGGTATGATTGTATATAACCCATTTCACTCAATTGGATTGTTTTCTGTTTTTGATGCAGATATCATAAGAAACGCAGATGTATACAGTGGAGGGTTTGGTGCAGAATATGGTGGACGGATTTCTTCAATTATGGATATTACAACGCGCGATGGAAATAAAAAACGTGTAGGAGGTAAACTTGCGGTGAGCCCATTTGGTGCAAAAATATTAGCTGAAGGTCCATTGAAAAAATTAACAGAAACATCTAATTCTACTATATCGTTTATATTGTCAGCTAAAACATCTTATTTGCCTACTACTTCTAAAATGTTTTATTCTTATGTAGATAAAGATGGTTTGCCATTTAGTTTTAATGACTATTATGGTAAAGTATCTTTTAATTCAAACAATGGAAGTAAATTAAATTTGTTTGGATTTAATTTTAATGATAAAGTAAGCTACAAAGCATTACAAGAAATGAAATGGGATGCTTATGGTGGTGGTGGTAACTTTTTACTTGTACCTCAAAATTCACCTATTTTGGTGAATGGTAACTTTGCCTATTCTCAATATGGTATCAAATTAAAACCTGAAGCTGAAAACGAAAAATCTAGTATGATTAAAGGATTTAATATGGGAATTGGATTTACTTATTTTATCAGTAGAAGTGAGTTGAATTATGGTATTGAAGTATTGGGTTTTAAAACAGATTTTGATTTTTATAATTCGGCTAATCGTAGAATTTTACAATCTGAAAACACAACAGAAATAGGTGGTTATTTAAAATATAAATATGTTTCTAAGCGTAAAAAATTATTAATTGAACCAAGTTTCAGATTACAGTACTACGCATCTTTAAGTAATACTTCCCCAGAACCGCGTTTGAGTTTAAAATACAATGTAACTCCTAGGATACGATTGAAAGCTGCAGGAGGAATGTATTCGCAAAATTTAATTTCGGCTAACTCTGATAGAGATGTGGTGAATTTGTTTTATGGCTTTTTATCTGGCCCAGATAATTTACCTGAAACATATACGGATAAAAACGGAAGCAAAAAAGATGTAAAACATAAGTTGCAAAAATCAAATCACTATATAGCAGGGGTTGAATTTGATTTTGCTCGCCATTGGGAGTTAAATGTGGAAGGTTATATTAAAGATTTTACTCAACTTACAAATTTAAATCCTTATAAGATATATGATGAAGATAGAGCAGATGTAACTAACGACTTGTTAAAAAGAGATTTTATAATTGAAACAGGAAGTGCAAAAGGAATAGATGTGGTTGTGAAATATGACTACAAACGAATTTATTTATGGTTTGTATATTCATTAACATACATTACTCGATGGGATGGTAAGCAAGAGTATCGTCCGTTTTTTGATAGAAGACATAATGGAAACATTGTAGCATCTTACACATTTGGTAAAAATAGAAATTGGGAAATTGATGCTCGTTGGAATATCGGTTCTGGATTTCCATATAAACCAACTGGTGGTTTTTATGAAGATTTGAACTTCTCCAATGGAATTACTACTGATTATACCTCTACTAATGGAGAATTGAACTATTATTTTGATGAAACACAAGTGAAAGAATTACCTTGGTATCATCGTTTTGATGTGAATGTTAAGCGTACATTCCAATTGTTTGAAAATGCAAAATTAGAAGCAGCTGTTGGGGCAACAAATGTGTATAACCGAGATAACGTATTTTATTTTGAT
>JAEUTT010000152.1 GCA_016787165.1 Bacteroidia bacterium
GATGATTGATGCAGATAATACTCAAAAATTAAAATATTTTTTAAGACAAGTAGATACGTACATTGCTATGCTTAATAGCCCAACAGTAAATAAAACAGTATAAAGCCAATAGTTATGAATTACATATTGTTCGATGACAATTCAAGAAATAGCCTTTTGCCATTAACCTTTACTCGCCCTGTAGCCGATATTAGAATTGGTGTTTTAACCATTCGAGAAAAATGGGAAAAGATGCTTAATGCAAAAACTTCTTCGAAAACAGAAAATTATTTGAGTAAAAAATTTCCAACAGAATATGCTATTGACACCGATAACGTATGGATTAATGGCTCTTTTTGTCCGAATGAACTATTAATAGCTGAAATAAAAGCATTAAAACACAATGAAGTTTTAATGGAATCAACTATTGTGATTGCTGCTAATACAGGAGATATAAAGCATTTTGATTTAAGCACATTTGGTTCGTTTGAAAAACGTGTAACCGAATCAAAGCCTATGTGGATTGAAAATTCATGGGATATATTTTCAAAGAATGGAGAAGCAATAAAAAGTGATTTTGAACTTTTAACAAAGGGACGAACATCTGCTACAATAAGTAAAACTAACCAAGTAATTGCTTCTGAACATATATTTTTAGAAGAAGGAGCAAAGGTTGAATGTGCTATTTTAAATGCAAGTACAGGACCTATTTATATTGCTAAGGATGCTGAAATAATGGAAGGCTCTATTGTGCGTGGGCCTTTTGCCTTAGGTGAACATTCTGCACTAAAGTTGGGTGCAAAAATTTATGGTCCTACTACAATTGGCCCACACAGTAAAGTAGGAGGTGAGGTAAACAACTCTGTTATATTTGGCTTTTCAAATAAAGCACATGATGGTTTTTTAGGTAATTCAGTTTTAGGTGAATGGTGCAACATTGGTGCCGACAGTAATAACTCAAATCTTAAAAATAACTATGCCGAAGTTAAGTTGTGGAGCTATACGAAGGAACGTTTTACACCAACAGGATTAACATTTTGTGGTTTAATAATGGGCGATCATAGTAAATGTGGAATAAATACAATGTTTAACACAGGAACTGTAGTAGGAGTGAGTGCAAATATTTTTGGTTCTGGTTTTCCACGAAATTTCGTTCCTTCTTTTTCATGGGGAGGAGCAGCTGGATTTACTACCTATAAATTAAAAGATGCATTTGAAGTAGCCACTCGTGTGTTTGAAAGAAGAGGAATGGTATTTAATGAAATTGAACAACAACTATTGTCGGACGTATTTGAGATGACAGAGAAATATAGAAAATAACAATCATTTGAAAACAACAAATAAGGATACCGAATTATTAAATAAAGGAGTTATTCTTCCTTTAATGGAAGAGTTTTATACTATTCAAGGTGAAGGTTATCATTCAGGAAAAGCAGCTTATTTTATTCGTATTGGTGGATGCGATGTAGGATGCCATTGGTGCGATGTAAAAGAAAGTTGGAATGCTGATTTACATCCTGCTACTTCGGTGGATATAATTGTTGAAAATGCAAGTAAGTACCCTTCAAAAGCAGTAGTGGTTACTGGTGGTGAGCCTAGTATTTATAATTTAAACTACATTACAGAACAGCTTAAATTAAAAGGTATTCAAACATTTATTGAAACATCGGGCGCATATCCTTTAACCGGAAATTGGGATTGGGTGTGTTTATCACCTAAAAAAACAAGTCCACCACTTTTCGAAAATTTCTCAAAAGCAAACGAATTAAAAATTATTATTCATAATAAAAACGATTTTGAATGGGCTGAAATAAATGCAAAACAAGTGAATGATAATTGCATTTTGTTTTTACAACCTGAGTGGAGCAAATCAAAAGAAATGATGCCATTGATTGTAGATTACATTATGCAACATCCAAAATGGAATGTTTCATTACAAACGCATAAATACATGAACATTCCTTAAGTGGAATGATAATTGAATATTAAAATTTATGAGAAAAATATTTTTTATTTCTATTGCTTTGTTTGCTTTGTTTTCATGTAAAGCACAAATGCCTCCAGG
>JAEUTT010000157.1 GCA_016787165.1 Bacteroidia bacterium
AAGGAACCAACAAATTGCTTCTTAAAAGACTCATTCTGTAACAACTTATAAAATGTTTCTCCAAAAGGTTTTTTATTTTTCAAGAAATTAAACATATTATAATCATGGGCATCAGTAATGTTAAAGCCCATAGCCCAATCCATATCACTAAGAACAAAACGCCATTTATTATTTCTATAAGAAGAATCTTTAGCAGGATATGAATATCTCCAATATTTTAGATTGTTTTGGGGCCAATCGTTATTTACAAAATAAATATTCGCAATTAAATACTCTATCAAATTAGCTATATCTATTTGTTCTTCTACAATTTTATAATTCAGCTCTTTGCTCATATCATTTTCAGAAATGAAATTCATTAGATTGTTAAACAACTCTCCTTCTGATTTAGAGCCTGCCATAACATCTCCACCAAGCTCTACTATAGCAATACTATCTTTTGAAATACCATATTTACTTTGAATATATAGCTCATCAAACCGCTCTCTTAAGGTATGTATTCCCCAGTATTCTCCATTAAAAAAACAAACAACCGGCTGATAGGCTTGTGGGGATAATGTTGAACCCTTCATCACCTCATGAATAAAAGCATCTCTCAACAATGTTTTTGTCCAATCATTACCACCATTCCTAAATATAAAGTTCATCTCTTGATTGTTAAACATGGTAACACAAGAAGAATCTATTGTTTTTACTGGAACTCTAACTGATTTTTGTGCAAAACCTCTGGTGTTAAATCCATGTATTCGCATTTTTGATTCGAATGAAAAATGGGTTCCTTCATTTAAACAAAAATAATCAGCAAAAATAGGTCGATCGCTATTGCTCCCTTTTTGCAAATAATTAGCCGGATATCGCCACCATGGTATATCAAATTTTATTTTCTTTTTTACATAATTGTCTTTGTCTTCATATGATTTTCCCATTATATAAATTCCATTTTTATAGCCAAATACATCATCAGGATTAAAAATAAAACTAAAAACAGGTAAAGTGTAGTTATGGGTTTTACTTTTGTCGATTATATAACTCGCCTGCAACTCTTTTCCTTTATTCCCATTTTCATCCACGCATACAGCTCTTAATATTTTAAAACAAAAAACATCTCCAACAGGAGGTTTCCAACGAGGAGAAGTAGGAATTGAATACAAAAAAGTTTCTTTTGTAACCTTCTCATCTATCCAAATTGAATTATCATCCACTTTTAATGAACCGGAATTCGGCTCGGTTCCGTCCAATGTATAATAAACTTGATAATCAGGATTAGAAGGTGTTAAGTTAATTTTAATTGCCTTTGTACTATAGCAGGAGCCTACATCAACTATAGGAGCCTCAATTTTATCGGAGAACTTTAATGTATAATTACTTTTTTGCTTTAACAATGGACTAATCAAAAATGCTAGCACAACAATAGAAATACAAAAAGTCAAAAACAATAATTGATACTTACTTCTTATACGATGCTTATGTTTAAGTTGCTTCATGTTTTTATATCAAACCTATACGATTTAATCCCTGTAAGTATTTTGAATTTTTAGTCATTAAAAAAGGTAGCTGAGCCGAAATTTCATTTACTTTTTCTTCATTCTCAATTGCGTATTTCATTTCAATAACAATACCGCTATTGTCTTGTATTTTTGAAATGAACAAATTTTGCATCCCCATCATTTTATAATAATGCATTCCCATATCTACTGTTAATCGAACAGCATTATCCATAGAGCTGAAATATTGCCGGGTATAAACATTCAACAAAACGGGGTGTAGCATTTTAATATAATTTTTCAACTCTTCCTCGCTAACAACTGATAGTAGTATATTATTTAATTTGTCTTTCGTAACTGTTTCATCTATTTGAAAATCGGGTAAAACGTAATTTTTTTTATACCCAAGTAACCCTTTTTTAATTTTAAATTCTAAGGTTGGCCTGTGTGCCTTACCAAATGTATCACCATACCAGCGAATACGAGCTTTCATTCTATTATAAGAGCCATCTACATTATCATAATAACTTTCAAAACCCGGAGTATCAAAATAAATGTTATTTATCTGTCGAATATGAAATATTTCGGAAAAACCAGCGGTATTGGTTTTTACAGATTTTAGTACATCGGATAACGAAACGTCTGATAGGTAAAATTTGCGTTCGTACCTCAATTCTTCTGCCATTGCTTATATATCTCGAGATGAATCAATAAATGTAAGTACAGCAGCTGGATATAATGTAATAATCTCATCTTTTGCAAGCTGCATTTTCTGAACATCATCCAAGCCAATTACAAAAGATAGTTCAAATGCTTCTTTTGACTCATCGCTTCGTTTCAATTTTACAAAGGATGTATGCTTTGTTATAATGGATATAATTGAGTTTAAATCAAAACTACCAACACTCTCTTTTTTACAAGAAATAGTTAGATAAAGACTTTGTTCCTCTAGTTCATTTTTTGAACGGTTGGTAAACCAAATAAAAAAAGTGAAAATTAAAAATGCAATAATGGTAAGTACCGACAAGCCTGCACCACAGCCCAAACCAATAGCAATATTTAAAAACAAATAGGTTAATTCTTCCGGTTCTTTTATAGCTGCTCTAAAACGAACAATGGATAATGCTCCTACCAAACCTAAGGACAATGCTAATGATGATTTAACAACAGTAATTACAAACATAGTAGT
>JAEUTT010000220.1 GCA_016787165.1 Bacteroidia bacterium
TTGTATTAGTAAAAGATTTATATGGCTCTATCCCTAATAACTTTTTTGTATTTACTCCACCATCCCTACCAGGTATGTCGATGAGTATATTTATTGATATTTTATACTTTACAGGTGCCATTGTATTTGTGTCGGGAGTTGAAAGTATATTGTGTTCATCAATGGCTGATAAGTTAGCCGAAAATAAAAAAACACCTTTTAATCCTGACAAAGAATTTTTTGGACAAGGGATTGTTCAAATTTTCACCCCACTTGTTCAAGGTTTTCCATGCACAGGAGCATTAGCACGAACAGCTACAAGTATAAAAGCAGGTGCTAGAACACCATTAGCAGGTTATTTTAAAGCAGTTTTAAAACTTACAATGGCATATTTTTTAGCGCAATATTTAGAGCTAATCCCAATAGCATGTATTGGTGGTATATTAGTTTGGGTTGCCTCCAACATGATTAAGCCAAGCGAAATAAAAGAAATAAAACATTTAGGAAAATTTGAATTTTCAATGATGGTATACACTGCTGTAATGGTACCTTTAACCGATTTTTTAACAGGTGTTTTATCTGCATTAATTATCTATTTTATTGTAAAAAAATTTTTTGATAAAAAGAAAAAAGAACAGCACACATAAATAAACCCCAATGCCATTTTATCATTTGGCAAAATGCTACACCCCCAAAGCAAACCTTAACGGTTTGCTTTTTTTGTGCTATTTTTAAAGTGAAATTTTAAAAACGTAAATTTCAACTTCATAAAAAAAAAATACTGCACTTGTTTTATGAATAAATTTTATATTTGATAAGTAGTAAAAACTATCGGATAACTTGTAAGCCCAAAACTGGACGCATGCACGTTATAATATAGCGGTTACTACTAATTAAAACAAATGCAAGGCAAAATAAAATATGAATTTACAGCAAAAACGTGGCAACATTCATTGCCAAATGGTTGGTATTTTGTTTCGCTTCCTATAGCAATGGCTAAAGAAATTAGAGAACATTTAAAATGGCAAGAACAAGGTTGGGGAAGATTAAAAGCAATAGCTCAAATAGGTACTAGCAAATGGGAAACCGCCATTTGGTTTGATACTAAAAAGAATACTTATTTACTTCCATTAAAAGCAGAAATAAGAAAAAAAGAAAAACTTGAAGCCGATAAAACCATTAAAGTTATAATAGGAATTTAAACACGTATCATGGGAAAAGTAGCCGTAATAAAAACAAAGGAAAACAATGCTAGCGTTGAATCTTTTATTAATACATTAAAAACGGAGCAACAGCGGAAAGATAGTTTAATGCTTATTAAAACAATGGAAAAACTAAGCAAAGAAAAAGCTAAAATGTGGGGTTCTTCAATGATTGGCTTTGGAAACAAACGATATAAAAGTCCTACAAGCGGAAGAGAAGTAGATTGGTTTAAAATTGGATTTTCACCACGCAAAGCAAACCTATCTATACACCTGGTTTTAAACTTGAAAACACAAGCAAATTCACTAAAAAAATTAGGAAAACATAAAGCAGGAGTTGGTTGTTTATACATTAATAAACTAGAAGATGTTGATTTAAAAGTCTTAGAAGAATTAATTTCTGAATCCTTAAAAGGAAAGTAATAGTAAAA
>JAEUTT010000329.1 GCA_016787165.1 Bacteroidia bacterium
GAAATCTCATTTTAAATTGAAAGATTTCTCACTTCACTTCGTTTCTTTCGAAATGACAGCTATAATTTGTCATTTCGACTGCAGGGATAAATCTCACGTTTAAATTGAAAGATTTCTCACTTCACTTCGTTTCTTTCGAAATGACATCTATAATTTGTCATTTCGACCGTAGGGAGAAATCTCATTTTTCAAAATATCGTTCTTTCACTTCTTCATTTAAAAAATTCCAATCAGGATTTATGCTATTTATCAAATTTTCTTTTTTTTCCCTTCTCCACTTCTTTAATTCTGTTTCCCTATCAATTGCATTATTAATATTAGAAAATATTTCGAAATAAATTAGATTAGTACAATTATATTTTGAGGTGAATTTAAATTTATTTTGTTGATTGTTTTCATGTTCAAATAGACGCCTCTCAATATCATTCGTTACTCCAATATATAAAACAGTTTTGTTTTTATTTGTTAAAATATATACGAAATAATTATGATGTTTCATTGGGTGCTCAGGTTGCTGTTTGTCATTTCGACCGTAGGGAGAAATCTCATTTTAAATTGAAAGATTTCTCACTTCACTTCGTTTCTTTCGAAATGACAGCTATAATTTGTCATTTCGACTGCAGGGATAAATCTCACGTTTAAATTGAAAGATTTCTCACTCCACTTCGTTTCTTTCGAAATGACATCTATTATTCAATTATCATTTCCGGAATATCTCCTTCGATAATTAATTTTCCTTCGGTTGCATTTTTAATTTGCTCTACACTTATTCCCGGAGCTCTTTCTAAGAGTTTAAATCCTTGTGGTGTTACATCTAGTACTGCCAGCTCTGTTACAATTTTTTTCACACATTTAACACCGGTTAATGGAAGCGTACATTTTGTTAATAGCTTAGATTCATTTGCTTTGTTGACATGCTGCATAGCTACAATAATGTTTTTGGCAGAAGCCACTAAATCCATTGCTCCACCCATTCCTTTTACCATTTTGCCGGGAATCTTCCAGTTGGCAATGTCGCCATTGTCGGCAACTTCCATTGCCCCTAAAATGGTTAAGTCTACTTTTCGTGCGCGTATCATTCCAAAACTCATTGCCGAATCAAAAAATACAGATCCTGGAACAGTGGTTATTGTTTGTTTCCCTGCATTTATTAAATCAGGATCTTCCTCTCCTTCATAGGGGAAAGGTCCCATTCCAAGCAATCCATTTTCGGATTGCAACACTACATTCATTCCTTGTGGAATATAATTGGCAACTAATGTTGGAATTCCGATTCCTAAATTCACATAGTAACCATCTTTAATTTCTTTTGCGATACGTTTCGCGATACCTACTTTATCTAGCATATTATTTCTTTCTTACAGTTCTTTGTTCAATTCGTTTTTCATAATTCACCCCTTGAAATATACGGTGAACATAAATGCCGGGAGTGTGAATATGATCAGGGTTTAATTCTCCGGCAGGAACTAATTCTTCTACTTCTGCAATGGTTATTTTTCCTGCCATTGCCATCATCGGGTTAAAGTTGCGTGCCGTTTCTCTGAATATTAAATTGCCATGCGTATCTCCTTTCCAAGCTTTTACAATTGCAAAATCAGCATCAAAAGCCATTTCCATTAAAAATTCTTTTTCAACACCATCTACCATAAATTTGCGTGTTTCTTTTCCGATAGCTACTTCAGTACCTACACCTGCAGGGGTGAAGATAGCGGGCATTCCGTACCCCGCAGCTAAGCAACGTGTAGCAAGAGTTCCTTGAGGAATAAGTTCTACTTCTAGTTCACCACTTAAAAGTTGTCGTTCAAACTCTGCATTTTCACCCACATACGATGAAATCATTTTTTTTACTTGTCGCGTTTGTAACATCAATCCAATTCCAAAATCATCAACACCGGCATTGTTTGAAATACAGGTTAATCCTTTTACTCCTTTTTTTACAAGTGCTGTGATGCAATTTTCCGGAATTCCGCAAAGTCCAAATCCACCAAGCATTAAAGTCATGTTGTCTTTAATGTCGTTGATTGCTTCATCTGCATTTTTAACTGTTTTATTCATACTGTTTTATTTTCAATAATTATTTTTATGTTTTAATCCATCAATAAAAATCATCTGCTTGATTAAAATTTTCAATTCCGCTTTCTAATTCTTTGTTGTATTTACTACAATCCATTTCAATCGTTATTTTTTTGTTTGGTTTTTCAAACTCTCCCTGTGAAATTTTTATTGATTTATCGGCATATACTTTTGTCATGTATTTTGCAAAAATAGGCAATGCCATGCTTGCTCCTTGTCCTTCATTGGTACTATTGAAATGGATAGAGCGATCTTCGCCTCCTACCCAACATCCTGA
>JAEUTT010000332.1 GCA_016787165.1 Bacteroidia bacterium
ACAGCCTTAAAATTGGTATAATCATCAAAAATTGTTTCTTGACGCTTATAACCCAAAGCCAATTTACCTCCCATTAGAATATGGTCAGTTAAACCAACATAGCCGCCAATGTGAAACAAACCACCCAAATGAGTTCCTTCATGCTTTACTTTACCCAATAATTGAGTGTTTTGAATGTCGGAGTATATATATTGATAATAATTAAACTTGCCGTATTCAGTGGTTAAGCCAATGTAAAATCCGTGTCGTGCAGCTTTTAAAGGATAAATGTACAGTTCCAAGCCGGTACCATATGTTTTATTTCTTAAATAATCGGTATTATCCGGAGTTCCTTCATACTTTGATTCATCTGGGCGACCACCCAAACCAAATGAAAAAGGAATTTTTAATGCCACTATCTTATTAGGCATTATACGCTCATATGAAAAACCAAAATTTGTAAAAAGTGTTTCAAAAAAATTTACCGCAATAATATTTTTTCCATATTTCACTGCATTTACATCTTCTTTTGTAGCTGAAACTGGGAGCGCAACTGAAGTATTGTAAAATTCTTTCAATCCGTTTGAATACGTAATGTGGTGTATGTTTAATTTATTTTCTATCCCCACATAATCAATTGCATTGTTATAATAATTGAATTTAACATCCTGATTATTTATTTCCAATATCTTAGCTATTATTACATTTCCATTGGTTTTAAAAATAGTGTCCTGCGATTTTAAGGATGTAACCATAACAATCATCAATAGACATACAGATATATTTTTCATCTTTTTTATTTTTTAATTGCACAGTAAATTTAATCCTTTTTTTAGTAAATTTAACTGATATTCGTCATCACTATTTGAAATTACTATTTTTAACAGTACATTTGATTAACACTTAACATTCAAGCTATGAAAAAAACAGTTTTATTACTACTTGCTTTAGCCACAGGAACTATAGCAACAGCACAAGACCACAAATTTGAGGTTCATGCCAAAGGCTCAGGAAACTCAACTTGGTTATTTAACAACAACATTTCAAATACTGGCGACCAACAAGATTATGCACCAGGCTGGGGATTTAATTACGGTTTGGGCTTTGTTGCTTATTTTGGTAAAGTAGGTGTTGGAATTGAAGGATTGATGGGAAGTCATACTGGAGCTTACCAAGGAACTTACAGAGTTTCATTTGGTAATACTGTAATTAGCGAAACAGATTATAATTCTAATATTAAACTAAACACCGTACAAGTACCTTTATTATTCAAAGTACGTTCCGAAACTGGCTTTTATTTTGAATTAGGTCCTCAATTTAATTTAATTCAATCGGCAAAATACACACGTACAATGGATGGTGGTAACAAAGCTTCAGGTGATGCATCAAGCTATTATAATAAAAATTATTTTTCAGGAGTAATGGGTTTAGGCTTTGGCATTAATTTAGGAAAAGCGCCTATTGCTATACTTGCAGGACTACGATTACAATACAGTTTTACTGATTTAAAAGGAGTGGATGCTATAGGTACTGATTTAAGTAACACAACAGCTTACCCTAAGTATGAAAAAACATCTGCTGCATCAGCAGGGTTAATGCTAGGAGCAATTTATAAATTTGGGAATAACTAATTAATACTATTTAATAAA
>JAEUTT010000342.1 GCA_016787165.1 Bacteroidia bacterium
TGGAAATGGAGCGGCCGCAAGCACAAGAAGAATTTTATTTGTTTGGCAAAATGACAACAACACCGGCACCAACCCTCCTGCAGGAATTGATAACATTTCGTTGACATCCAATACACCACCTACGGTGGTTAATATGTCAAATGGAAGCATTAGTACATGTAATGCTACTTTTTACGACAGTGGTAATACAGGAAATTATACAAACAATCAAAATTTGACTTACACTTTTTGTCCAGCTACAGCAGGTCAATTTATTAGAGCATCCTTTACATCTTGGGGAGTGGAAGCTAATTTTGATTATTTATCTGTATTTGATGGTAATTCTACTGCAGCCCCAATGATTGTTGGATCATCATTTTCTGCAACATCACCAGGTACTATAACAGCTACAACGAACAATGCATCTGGATGTTTAACATTTAAATTTTTCTCAGATGGTGGAACTGTGGGAAGTGGATGGGTAGCAAATGTTACCTGTGTTGCTACAGGAGCAACACCACCTTCAAGCATTACAGCACAAGATTGCCAAGGCGCTTATACCATTTGTTCGGGTGCTAATTTTAATTACCAAAGTTTAGGTTCTGGAATTTTTAATGATGCAAACTCAGGTTTAGGAAATAGAGGCTGTTTGAATAACTATGCCAACACTCCAAACGGTTCTGCTGAACACCAATCGGTTTGGGCTGTTTTTTCTCCTGCAACAAACGGAACTATAGGAATGACGTTAGATCCAGCAGGATCTTCAACCACAGATTACGACTGGGCAATTTGGGGGCCATTTACGGGATCCGTTCCTTGTCCGCCACAACAAGCACCACTCAGATGTTCTGCTGCCTCAGCAAATAATTCGGCAGGAGCTATGACAGGTATGGGTAACGGAGCTGCAGATGTAGAAGAAGGCGCAGGAGGAAATGGTTGGGTTTCTACTATTAATGTAACTGCCGGACAACTTTATCTTATTATGGTAGATAACTGGAACGCTACAAGTGCTCCATTAACCTTAAGCTGGCAACTCACCAATGGTGCAACACTTGATTGTACACCACTGCCTATTGAATTAGTTACATTTACAGGAAAAGCAAAAGGAAAAAACAATTATTTAGAATGGATAACTGCATCCGAAATAAACAATGATTATTTTACAATTGAACGGTCAATTGACGGGACAAATTATAGTGAGATAGGGACAATAAAAGGTTCTGGTACAAGCCATGAAACCAAAACCTATTCTACTATTGATTATACACCTTCAACAGGTATTAATTATTATCGACTGAAACAAACTGATTTTGATGGAGGGTGGAAATACTCTGGAATTGTAGCTATTAATACCGATTATGCAAATGGCTCTATTTCAAATATTCATCCTAACCCTACCAATAGTGATATTAATTTTGAATTTAATGCTCCATTGGCAGGTTCAATCTATCTACAAGTTTTTGATTATACCGGACGATTGGTTACAGAAGATAATATGGCAGTTTCGGAAGGAAATAATTCATTACAAACCTCATTAAATAACTTAGCTAAAGGTATTTATTCAATGAAAGTAAGTTTTAATCAAACAGGCTTTAGCTCTGTAACTAAAATTGTAAAACAATAAGTTACTCAACAATAAAATCAATCCCTAAATTTTATGAATTAACCCATTCATAAAATTTAGGTTTTTTTTTGTACAAATAAATTTAGGACGATTAACCAATTCCCTTCCTAATTTTAATTTATATAATTACATTTGTCTTGCATAAAAATTAACCCTCAGTAAATGAGAACTCATTTTTTTATTGTTTTAACTATCATTGTATGTACTCGATTAAGCTCGTTTGCACAGTTTACTGTAAACGCTGGCCCTGATGTAATGCTATGTCCTGGAACGCCAGATACTATTGGTGGTAATCCTACAGCATTTGGTGGACAAGCACCGTATACTTATTCTTGGTCGCCAACAACATTTTTAAATAGCAGTACCGTTGCAAACCCTATTTCATCTGCTATTTATTATATTGAATACACAGTTACTGTTACTGATGATACAGGCGCTGTAAAAACAGACAAAGTAATTGTGTATCCTAACAACGTAATTAGCATAAATGCAGGAAACGATATTTCTATATGTGAAAATCAGAGTACCATTTTAGGTGGCAGTAATAATATTGTTTACCCAGGAATAACTTATTCTTGGTCGCCAGGCAACTTACTCAACGACTCTACTTTGCCAAAACCTACAGCATCACCAGGATTAACCTCTACAACATTTACACTTACAGCTACGCCAACTGGCTGTCCGCCAAAAACTGACCAAGTATTTGTAAGAGTTATCCCTACACCTAACATTGATGCAGGCCCAGACACCACCATCAATGAAGGCCAGCGAGTAACATTGCAAGGTAGCGGTGGAAATTTTTATGTTTGGTCGCCCACCAACACACTTACTTATTATTACACAGCCAATCCTGATGCTGAGCCTAAAGTAAGCACTACTTACACTCTTTATGGAACCGACCCAAGCAATACCTGCCCTGCTTGGGATACTGTTAGAGTTACTGTTATAAAAAGTGATGAAGTAGTTATTTATAATACATTTACTCCAAATGGTGATGGCAATAATGATACGTGGTACATTGGTAATCTTCAAAAATATCCAAACAATATAGTTGAACTCTATAATCGATACGGTAAAATAGTATATCGAACCACAAGCTATCCAGGCAATTTTGATGGTCGTGTTTCAGGGCAAGAACTTCCGGCTGCTA
>JAEUTT010000370.1 GCA_016787165.1 Bacteroidia bacterium
TGCACAAGAAGGTTACGAAAAAAAATACGATGCAATGGAATTGCGTACCATTCAAGATTGGATAGTACGCAGGCAATTACTAGGCGTAAAAGGTGTTGCCGATGTAAGTAGTTTCGGTGGAAAATTAAAACAATACGAAATTGCAGTTGAGTCATCTAAGCTAAAAGCATATAACATTACCATCAATGATGTATTTGCCTCACTTGAAAATAATAATCAAAATACAGGTGGAGCATATATCGAAAAAGGACCAACTGTTTTATACATTAGAAGCGAAGGTTTAATAAGTAATATTGAAGATATAAAATCAGTATTTATTAAAAACACGTCTAATGGAACTCCATTGCTGATTCGTGATGTTGCCGATGTTCGTTTTGGTAGCGCGACACGTTATGGTGCTATGTGTTATAACGACAAAGGCGAAGTTGCAGGTGCAATTGTAATGATGTTAAAAGGTGAAAACAGCAGTGATGTAATCAAAAATGTAAAGGAACGTATTGCTCAAATTCAAAAAACATTACCCGAAGGTGTTGTTCTTGAACCCTTTTTGGATCGTACAAAAATGGTGAATAATGCAATTGGAACGGTAGAAACCAATTTGATTGAAGGAGCATTGATTGTCCTGTTTGTGCTTATTCTTTTTTTAGGAAATTTTAGAGCAGGCTTTTTGGTTGCTTCTGTAATTCCTTTAGCGATGCTATTTGCTGTTATTCTGATGAATTTATTTGGAGTAAGTGGCAATTTAATGAGCTTGGGGGCACTTGATTTCGGGTTGATTATAGATGGTGCTGTGATTATAGTTGAGGCCTTATTGCACAGCATTCAACACAATAAAAATTTTGCAGCCGGAACCATTTTGAAAACAAATGAAATGGATGCTGAAGTAAAAAAATCAGCAGGTAAAATGATGAACAGTGCCGTATTTGGTCAAATTATCATTCTGGTTGTTTATTTACCCATCTTTTTTCTTGAAGGCATTGAAGGAAAAATGTTTAAACCAATGGTACAAACAGTTGTATTTGCTTTATTAGGAGCATTTATTTTATCGCTTACTTATGTTCCCATGATGAGTTCTTTACTAATAAGCAAAAAGATAAATCATAAAAAAACATTCTCGGATAAAATGATTGAATTTATAGAGCGTCATTTTCAAAATGCATTAAGCAAAATTTTAAATTTTCCTAAAACCATAATTATGGTGGTGCTTTCATTATTTACAATTTCATTGTTTGTTTTATCCCAATTGGGTGGTGAATTTATTCCAGCACTAGAAGAAGGTGATTTTGCTGTTGAAACACGTGTTTTGATGGGAAGTAATTTAAATACAAGCATTGAAAGAACACAACGTGCTGCTAAAATTTTAAAAGATCAATTTCCTGAAGTGGAGCAAGTAGTTACTAAAATTGGAAGTGGAGAAATTCCTACCGATCCAATGCCTATGGAAGCAGCTGACATGATGGTTATTTTAAAAGACAAAAAAGAATGGACTTCAGCCAAAACATTTTCTGAACTATCCGAAAAAATGAGCAAAGCCGTTGCTGATGTTCCGGGTATCACCACAAGTTTTCAGTTTCCTGTCCAAATGCGCTTTAACGAATTAATGACAGGTGCAAAGCAAGATGTGGTTTGTAAAATATTTGGTGAAAACATGGATACGCTTGCGCATTATGCACAATTGTTAGGCAATTTATCTGGAACAGTGGATGGAACAAAAAATATTTATGTGGAACCTGTTTCGGGTATGCCTCAAGTAATTATTACTTATAATCGTGCTGCAATTGCACAATATGGACTTAACATCAGCGACATCAATCGAATTATTAATACAGGTTTAGCGGGTCAGACGACAGGTGCTGTGTATGAAGGTGAAAAACGTTTTGATATGGTTGTTCGATTAAATGGAGAACAACGAAAAAACATCGATGACATCAAAAATTTATTGATAGCTACTCCAAGTGGTTCACAAATCCCTTTGTATCAATTAGCGAATGTTGAATTAAAAGAGGGACCAAATCAGATACAACGTGAAGACGCTAAGCGTAGAATAATTGTTGGTTTTAATGTTGCGGGGCGAGATGTGCAATCAATTGTTACCGAGTTGCAACAAAAGCTAGAAAGCAAAATAAAATTCCCTGCTGGTTATTATGTAACTTATGGTGGTGCTTTCGAAAATTTAAATGCAGCAAAAGCAAGGTTGAGCATTACCGTTCCTATTTCATTGCTGTTGATTTTCATCTTGCTTTATTTTTCATTCAGTTCCATCAAACAAGGTTTATTAATTTATTCCGCTATTCCACTTTCGGCAGTAGGCGGTATTTTTGCATTGGCATGGCGCGACATGCCATTTAGCATTTCTGCTGGTGTAGGATTTATTGCACTATTTGGTGTGGCTGTGCTCAACGGCATTGTATTGATTGCAGAGTTTAATCGACTCAAGGAAGAAGGCTGGACAGATACCCGAAAAATTGTACTCATGGGTACAAAAATTAGATTACGTCCGGTATTGATGACCGCTTTTGTTGCATCTCTGGGATTCTTGCCAATGGCCATCAGCAACGGAGCTGGTGCTGAAGTTCAACGACCATTAGCAACGGTTGTAATTGGTGGATTGTTAATCGCCACTTTTTTGACACTATTTGTTTTGCCAATCTTGTACATCTTTTTTGAAAAAGGATTTACTAAAAAACAGATGAAACAAGTAAATGCAACTGCACTTGTTCCACTAACATTTTTTGTATTTTCATTTAATTCATACGCACAACAACCAATTGAGTTAAATGCCGCAATAGATTCTGCTTTTGCAAACAATCTATCACTTAAATCGGATAAATTAAATGTGGATGCTTATTCAAAACTGAAACATACTGCCTGGGATCTTCCACAAGCATCAGTTACTGGTGAATACGGACAGTTTAATAGTGTATTTATGGATACCAAGTTCGGTGTTTCCCAAAGTTTTAAATTCCCAACTGTATATATAAAACAAAAATCTGTACTTACAAATGAGTGGAAGAATGCTGAACTGAACCTCTCCACCCGAAAAGCAGAATTGAAAAAAGAAGTAAGTATACTTTATTATAATTTGGTTTATACAGCTCAAGTAAAATCTGTTTTACTCAGCATGGACAGTATTTATAATATTTTCCTACGAAATTCTATTCTTAAATTTGAAAAAGGAGAAAGTAATATTCTTGAAAAGAACACAGCCGAATCGCAACGGGGACAAATTCTACTTCAATTGCAACAAGTAGAACAGGAGTATGCAAATTTGTTACTGGAATTTAATGCATTGCTGAACGTTAAAACGATTGTTGTTCCTGTAAGCACCCCACAAAAAATGAATGCTCCGCTCATTGCCGATGAAAGTGGTGTAAAGCAGCATCCATTTTTGCTACAATTAGAACAACAACAACAATTAAGTAAGTCTAAATTGAAATTAGAAAAGTCGATGCTCTTACCCGATTTGTTTGCTGGTTATAGCAACTCTAGCATTACAGGAGTAGGGCCCGACAATATCTATTATAGTTCATCCAGTAGGTTTCAATCCTTTCAGGCAGGAATTGGCATTCCACTATTCTTTGGTTCTCAAAAAGCGAAAATAAGTACGCTTAAAATTAATCAGCAAATTGCCGAAAACAATGTAAATTCAGGTAATGCATTGTTTCAGTTAAACTATCAAAAAGCCATGCAGGAGTACTCAACAAACGCGAATATGGTGAGCTATTATGAACATAAAGCCATTAAAAATGCTGAAGAAACAATGAATGCAGCTTTTCTTCAATACCGAAGTGGTAATATCAATTACTTGGAATGGGTAATGCTAACCAATCAAGCTATAACTATTAAAATGGACTATTTAAATGCTGTTAAAAAATTAAATAATAGCATTATTGAATTAAACTATTTAACAACTAAATAAAATTATGATTATGAAAAAATAT
>JAEUTT010000491.1 GCA_016787165.1 Bacteroidia bacterium
TTATTTTATTAGATGATGTTATTCGGTTTTGTTTAGAAGATATTTTTCAAAATTTCGAACACGACTATTTTGAAGCATTTAACATCAAACTTACAAGAGATGCTGAAATAGACATGGATAATGATATTTCAAAAAGTTTTATTGAGAAAATTTCAAAAGGATTAAAAGCACGTAAAAAAGGACAACCCGTAAGATTGGTATACGACAGTCAAATTTCACCCGATATACTTGAATTTGTGATGAAGCAAATTAAATTGGGGAAAGAAGACAACCCCATTCCCGGTGGACGTTATCACAACTTTAAAGATTTTATGTCGTTCCCAACCATTGGAACACCAGACCTTATTTATAAAAAAATTCAACCCAACAAACACCCACAACTAATAAATCAAAAAAGTTTCTTCAAAACAATTAAAGAAAAAGATGTTTTAATTACCTATCCCTATCAATCATTTGATCATATCATTGATTTCTTACGCGAAGCCTCTATCGACCCCAAAGTGCAAAGCATAAAAATCACCTTGTATCGCGTTGCAAAAAATTCAAATGTTGTAAAAGCGCTTATCAATGCTGTTAAAAACGGGAAAAGCGTAACCGCTGTTATTGAATTACAAGCACGATTTGATGAAGAGTCGAACATTTTTTGGGCAAATAAACTTCAAGAAGAAGGAGCAAAAGTAATTTATGGTGTCCCTGGGTTAAAAGTACATTCTAAAATGTTTTCTATTGCTAGAAAAGAAAACAATAAAACAACACACTATTCACACATCGGAACTGGAAATTTTAATGGCGACACAGCTAAAGTTTATACCGACCACAGCTTACTAACTGCCGATATTCGCATCACCGAAGAAGTAGAAAAGGTGTTTGATTTTTATGAAGACAATTTTAAGGCAGGAACATACAAACATCTTTTGGTTTCACCTTTTTTTATGCGCAAACGATTAGTACAGCTTATTAACCAAGAAATTAAAAATGCAAAAGCAAAAAAACCTGCAGCCATAACTCTCAAACTAAACAACCTTGTAGATGCCGAAATGATTAAAAAATTGTATGAAGCAAGTAGCGAAGGGGTAAAAATAAAATTAATTGTTAGAGGTATTTGCTCACTTGTTGCTGGCGTTAAAGGCTTGAGTGATAATATTGAAGCGATTTGTGTGGTAGATCGTTTTTTAGAACATAGCCGTGTTTTTATTTTTCAGAATGCTGGAGATGAAAAATATTTTATTTCTTCTGCCGATTGGATGACACGGAATCTTAATCATCGCTCCGAAGTTGCTGTGCCTATTTATGATAAAACCATTCAAGAACAATTAAAAAAAATAATCGAAACCCTTTGGAGCGACAATACAAAATCAAGGGTTTTAGGAAGCAAGCAAAACAATGAGTACCGAAAAACAAAAGGGAAAAAGATTAGAGCTCAAGAAGATTTGTTCAATTTGTTTAAAACCAAATAAAACTTTTTGTGAAAGTTCTACTACACAAAAGTAAATTTGTAACACCATTCAATAATTCGCCTTTTTATGAAATTTGCCGCCATAGACATTGGATCAAACGCTGTACGACTTTTGTTTTGCAATGTTTATGAAGAAAAGGGGAAGACTCTTTTTAAAAAAGCTGAGTTAATTCGAATTCCAATTCGATTAGGCGAAGATTCTTTTTTACACAAAAAAATTTCGGAAGAGAAAATAGGAAAGCTTGTTACAGCAATGAAAGCCTTTAAACACTTGATTGATGTATACGATGCAATTGATTACAGAGCCTGTGCTACCTCCGCCATGCGTGATGCAGAAAACAGAGATGAAATCGTTGAACGAGTAAAAAAAGAAGCAGGAATAAAAATTGAAGTTATTGATGGAAAAACAGAGGCTGATATCATTTTTTCAAACCATATTGAAGAGCACCTTGATAAAAACAACAACTACCTATACATCGATATAGGCGGTGGAAGTACAGAAATAACACTCTTTTCAAAAAACAAAGCTGTTGTTTCACAATCGTTTAATATTGGAACCATCCGAATGTTACACGATCAAATAGACAAAGAGTATTGGAGCTATTTTAAAAATTGGGTTGTTGAAATCACCAAAGGATACAAACCATTAATTGCAATTGGCTCGGGAGGAAACATTAATAAACTTTTTAAAATTAGTGGACGAAAACCGAACAAGCTTTTG